>DATNPC010000206.1:0-26078 GCA_036703375.1 Allocoleopsis sp. | reverse complement strand
GTGAGGAATGTCCCCGTCGCCAGCAATTTCATTGGACGTATCGATAATCACCACCCGTTTGTGCAACTCATCAGCCAAGACTCTGGCAATTTCCCGTAGTGCTGTGGTTTTCCCCACACCGGGACGCCCAAGCATCAAAATGGACTGTCCCGTTTCTACTAAATCGCGAATCATGCCGATGGTACCAAAGACCGCTCGACCCACACGGCAGGTTAAACCAATGATTTCACCGGGACGGTTACGAATAGCACTAATTCGATGTAGGGTACGCTCGATTCCGGCACGATTGTCCCCGCTGAAGTGTCCAACTCGGCTGACGCAATAGTTCAGCTGTTCCTGTGTAACGGGTTCTTGAGAAAGGTACTCCGCTGTACCGGGGAAGCGCACCTCCGGAAAGCGGCCTAAATCCATGACCACCTCAATCAAATTGTCCCGCTGAGGGTGCTGCTCCAATAGCGAGCGAATTTCTTCTGGCAATATATCAAGTAATTTTTGGAGGTCGTCTGTAATGTGCATCCTATCAGTAGTAAGGTTTTCGTCCAAAACCGGTGATTCTTGGTGAGATGAAAGCTGTTGGTCTAAAAGATTGGTACCGTGGAAATTCACCATATGCTCGTATCAAATACAGCGATCGCTGTTTTGGGTGGGTAAATTGAGCGGAAAATCTTCTTTTACTCAACTATTGGGCGAGAGTTGGGTATGAGTTGCAACAGATTTTGGGATGGCTTGAGCTGCGAAACTAGGGCATGAGCACTTGCCACAGCTTGCCACAGCAGAGTGGGTACGTCTTCTAATCGTTTAAGCGACGGGCTTTTTAGGACTGTCAAGTTCGGATCGATCGCCTCCCCATTGCCTTGTTCTAATTCTTCCAATATCGGTAAGAGTAAGACACGAGCGTAGCTCCCGTAAGCAACACCCGCTACATAAGATTTTGACGGCGGGATTTCGGATTGCAGATGGCGGTTTTTTCTACTCAACTGGTTGAGTAGACCAGCTGCATCGAGCTTCATGACGGTGCTATCGTTCGTACCACCCGCTAGCTGGACGTATCCCGGCAAGCCAGCAGCTAGAACTTTCTGAGAGAGCTTGACAGCAGCACGAGTGGTACCAGCGCCAATGTCACCGCTCATGGGACGCCCATCGGTTTGCCACACTAAGGGACAAGGTAAGGGAGCGATCGCGTCGTACAGCGATCGCAGATAATCAATCAAACCCTCACCGTCGGGACAGCTAATTGCGAGGAGTTTTAGCTTATCGATCCATGGGGCGATCGCTTTCCAGAGCCGTTGGAAATCTGTAAAATGTCCGATTTGAGTGTGAATCTCCAGGGCGTCTACACCATCTTGTAGAACGATCTGTGCGATCGCTTCTGGTGCCGATACATAGGATCGCGTATAAATTAGCTGGCTAGGGCAAACCGGCAAACAACGACCGCAGCCATAACAGCGTCGATCGATGACTCCAGCAAAACCATCTATAGATTCTGGATTTGGCTTTGCTGGAGAAATTTGGGCATTACCGATTTGGAAATGGGAGTCTTTATGCTTAAAGCTTACCCCTGCACAGAAATCGCTTCCTCTATCCTCTGACGGAAGTATGTCAGGATCGGGGAAAACAATGGCTTGTGCTGGGCAAATCGTTTCGCAAGGACGAGGGCAATCTGCTGGACATAGAGATGGGTTAAATTCGGCTTTGCGAAAATGCGGATCTTCTCCATCATTTAAGCTCACCATCAGTAACGGTCGGTGGCTGAATCTAAATCCCCGCGCTTGAGCCTCCTCACCTAGTTCCTCGGCGACGCTTAAGGCATCTTTAGCCGCTGCAATGACTGCCGGATCAGCTGCTACATCAATGCAATCAGCACCGGCGACGGCGTAAGCCAGGGTGAGATTTCGGACAGCAGGGAGGTGCTGGAAGCTGGCTCCGCAGATCAGCTTAAACCAGTGACCCTCCCTCAGAGAATTTAAGGGATAGTACAACTCAGTCACCCTTATATGCTAAAGCTTTGCAAAAAAAAATGGGGAGATAAATTATAGTGAACAGTTATCAGTGACCAGTGACCAGTTATGTACCGAACTACATCGGGTAGAAATTCCCCACTTCCATAACTGGTATGTTTCAGGCGGGGTAACTGTTCACTGCTCGCCCGCTCACTGATAACTGGTTAATCCCCACGCTGTTACCTGCTCACTGGTCACTGCTCACTGTTCACTGGTCACTGCTTTAACTCTAGTCGCTAATCGCGTTGAGCAGAACTTCGGATAAGGTCATATCTGCCATGTCGTCAATCGTGATGGTATCGCAGATGTCAAATTTTGCTCCGACACCCTGTAACTGATCGTCCAACGCTTTGAGAAACTGAGTAGCCGTTGAATCGTTACCCACTTGAATCATGGAAATGGCGAGTTCTTCATCTCGTTCCATCTGCCGCGACGCTTCCACAATCGCTACCATCACGGCTTTGCGGTCATCTGGCTCTCCATCCGTGATTACTAATATTGTTTCGCCTCCGGGCTTGGCTTGACCCGCTGTTTTGCGCTGAAAGTAACGGTCAGTAGCGTCTTTCAACACGGCAGCGAGGTTGGTTGTCCCAACGGGTTCGTTTTCTAGAAAAACCTGTGCCACCTTGTTCGATGTGACGTTGTCGTAACGTTTGAAGCGGCTGGAAAACAGATACAGCGTAATTCCATCCGGGTCAAACTGCTCGCATTTTCTCGCTAATGCCAGAGTTGATTCCTGAGCGGATTCCCAGCGGGTTTTCCCAGCAGCTTGGTCTGGGATGGACATACTACCGCTTTTGTCAATGATTAACGTGTAATCGCGGTCTTCCACAGTCAAAGCCTCCTTGTTCACTAAATAAGGCGTCTTTTCAAAGTCCAAAATCTAATGTAGGGGCATTAGCTCGCTACCGCTGCGCTAACGCCCTTCCAGGGTTTGAAAACACGCCCTAGCCCCTAGAGCGCCGATTTAATCTTGAATCGCACTGAGCAGCACTTCAGCTAACGTCATATTCTCCATATCGTCCAGACTCACCGTATCCACGATGTCAAACTTCGCTCCAGCACCTTGAAGCTCATCATCCAATGCCTTTAAAAACCGAGTGGCGGTCGCATCGGTACCGACTTGAATCAACGAAATTGCCAGTTCCTCATCTCGCTCCATGTGCCGCGATGCTTCGATAATTACGCGCATCACAGCTTTGCGGTCATCTGGCTCTCCATCCGTGATGACTAAAATTGTTTCTCCATTGGGCTTTGTCTGACCTGCTGCCTTGCGTCGAAAGTAGTGATCGGTAGCATCCTGAAGAACGCCCGCTAGGTTAGTGGTTCCCATTGGATCGTTTTCTTGAAAGATCTGAGCGACTTTGCTTGAGGTGACGTTGTCGTAGCGCTTAAATCGACCAGAAAACAGGTAAACAGTAATTCCATCCGGGTCGAACTGTTCGCACTTTCTTGCTAGTGCCAGTGTAGACTCTTGTGCAGCATCCCAGCGGCTTTTCCCGCCCGATTGGTCGGGAGTTGACATGCTGCCGCTTTTATCGATGATTAACGTATAGTCACGGTCTTCCATCATAAAAACCTCCCATTAGGGAATCACGTCCCAAGCTCGATAGAGTTCCTTAGCTCTAGCCTATCCGACTCCCAAAACGTATCGCCAACCTTCCTCAGAGGCTTTCCCTCAATCAACGGCTCAAACTTCGCCTGAAGATTACAGCTTTTTACATCATTTTGAACGATGTTGAGGCGGCATCTTCCAAATTTTCTCTAGAGTTTCAATTTGCTGAAGTAGGATAGTCGCACGGGAAACTCGATGCTTGCGATAAAATAACTCGTCCAAGACGTAGCCGATGAATACGAAAGTAACGACAATTCCTCCGGTGATGCTACTCACTCGCTCTGCCTTCTCTGTCCAGTTTTGTGGACTAGACTGAGTTATCTGCGAATCAACTACTCTAGGAATTTGCTTCCCGTTGGGGGCGGGTTCTGGCTCTAGTCGTTTTTGATGGAGAGTCCGCTCGTTAGCGATCGCATGCTGGCTTTCGCTCTCGTTATTCCAAGATGGGGATTCTCTTTGAGGTGTTGAACTCTCAACGCTGTTCGCCAGAGCACTTGGCATCGGAGCAAGTAGTCCTACAGTTGCGATAGAAGCACCTACAAGATTGAACAATTTAAGTTTCATGGCATCGTACAGGATTACTTCTAGTAAGAAAATAATGGATCGACAAGTTAAGAACTGACTTTACAAAATAAAATAATTTGTTAAAAATAGATAAAATTTTAACGCTAACTTCAAGTCCCGAGCTACCTACTGGCTTTTACATCCTCATTGGTAGTTTCGAGAAAAACCTAGTCAGCGAACCAATACCATCTGCCATCCGTCAATGTATTACTACCTGGCTCAAGAATCAATATATTCATTGAGATATCTCAATAGTTATAGTGGATTGATGCGATATCTGCCGAATGTTAGAGGTGACTGATGAGCGCTCATGCTTAGGAATTCTTTCCCTGTTTGATTCTAAGAAGCTTGCGATCGGCAGCGTTCGAGATAGAGTTGAGCCACTGGATCTTGGGGGTTGAGCTTTAAGACCTCTGTGAATCGTTCTACCGCTGCCCGATCTGAACCTTGGTAGTGTAGAAATAACCCTTCTTCAAAAATTGATTTTGTGGCTAACTTAGCCTCTTTAATGTCTGACTCGTCTCCATCAAACACTTCAAAAACAGCCACTACTTTTGATTTGCCCTTGACTTTTACTTGTTCAATGAAACGAATACAATACTGGGTGGGGTCATCTAAACGAGCCAAGGTTTGCTGAGAGATTAGCATTGATACGCCATAGGTTTTCGTTAGGGTTTCCAGGCGAGACGCTAAGTTAACCGCATCGCTAATTGCTGTACCATCCATTCGATTTTTGCCACCAACTGTTCCTAGCATCAACGAACCCGTATTGATACCGATGCCAATTTTTATCGGCGTATAGCCCGATTTAGCACGATGTTGATTATAATTTGCAAGGCGTTGTAGCATAGCAATCCCAGCATTGACCGCATTGTCAGCACAACCGCTAAACAAAGCCATGATGGCATCACCGATGTATTTATCAATAAACCCATGATGTTCAACAATCGCGGGTTCCATGCGACACAGATAAGAATTGATAAATTTAAAATTTTCTTCCGGTGTCATAGTTTCGGAGAGACTAGTGAAGTCCCGAATATCAGAAAACAAAATGGACATTTCCTGCTGAACTTGGTCGCCTAGACGGACATCAATAATGCTCTCCTTGTTTAATAACTGAAGGAATTCATACGGAACAAAGCGACGGTAGGCAATGTTGAAGTTGGCGAGTTCTAGGTGAGTTCTAATTCGAGCTAGTAATTCATTTTTCGAGATGGGTTTAGTGAGATAGTCATTTGCTCCAGCGGCTAATCCTTCAACCAAATCGTTAACCTGATTTTTCGCCGTTAACAGTACGACTGGCAGTTCGTTGAGTAAGAATGTTTCGCGGAGTTTTCTACACACTTCATAGCCAGTCATCTTAGGCATCATCACATCCAGAAGGACGAGATCGGGTTTGAAACCTTGCTCGATGATGGCTAATGCGTCTAAACCATTACTAGCTTGGGTAATGGCATAATCTTCCAGGGCTAAATGATTGATCAGTACCTGGAGATTGACGGGTTCGTCATCTACAATCAGGATTTTGAAGTTTTGATCCGGAGCGCTTGGGGTTGGTAGGTTGGCAGGTGGAGGGTTGTTTGAGGTTAAAGCTTGTCGCCCGGAAGTATCTCCACTAATAAGTGGATCTTCCCAACTATCAACGTTTAATGTGCTCACTCTCAACTGTTCGAGCAACCCAGCTGTTAAGAACTCGGACTGGCGATTGAGGACGGAAGGTTGCTCTTGCGCCACGGGTAGAGTAAAGGTAAATCGCGAACCGTGGTTAACTTGAGACTCAACCCGAATTTTCCCACCATGCAACTCTACTAGCTGTTTCGTCACAGCTAAACCTAAACCTGTTCCACCATATTCACGCGCCGTGGAACCATCGCCTTGTTCAAACGGTTCAAAGATTCTCTCTAATTTATCTTTTGGGATACCAATCCCAGTATCAGAAACAGTAATGGCTAGTTGTTTTTCGTCAGTGGTTAGTTGTTCGTTGTCCGTTGTTATCGAGAACGAATGACTCACTAATTCTGCTGAAATTTCGACAACGCCGCGATCGCTAAATTTAATCGCGTTACCGACCAAATTGTATAAAATCTGTTGCAGGCGATTTTCATCGGCTTGGGCTGGCGGAAGATCGGGGGGAATGGCGTTCATTAGCTGCAACTGTTTGTTTCTCGTCAGGGGTTGGCTGAGGGTAACAACCACTTCGACGATTTCTCGCATGCCAATGGGTTTGAGTTGCAGTTCCATCGTTTTGTGTCTCAGTTTGGAAAAGTCGAGAATATCGTTGACTAGGTTGGCAAGTCGGTGTCCGCTTTGGACTATCAGCAATAAATTTTTTTGTTGCAGTTGAGACAGCGTACCCGTAGCACCATCAATCATCGACTCGGCAATGCCAATCATGCCGTTGAGCGGGGTACGCAGTTCGTGGGATGTATTGGCTAAAAACTCATCCTTGAGTTCATTCAAACGCTGCAAGTCGGCATTAGCCTGTTTGAGAGCCTCTTCGCTATTGCGGAGTGCTTCTGTTGCTCGTTCAACCGCTTGTTGGAGTCGCCTTGGTGCGCTAACCAGGATAAAAATCAAGCCACCGGTGAGGAGGGCTAATAATCCACCACCCGTCCATAACCACACCGTATTGGGCGCATACCTGGGCCAGCCTCTTGCAGGAATTGCAGCTAACTGCCAGGAACCATTCGGCAATCTGACATCCAACACAACAGGCGATCGCGTAAAAATAGTTGCATCGCCAAAAAATACGTTTCCCTTGGCTCCCAACGCATCTTTGCCCCGAATGGCATATTGAAGTGGGGCGTTAGGGTTGAGCAGTCCTACCTCCTGTAGTAGAGGATTTTGGTCGAAACCGATGGCTACCATACCCCAGTAAGCACCGCTTTGAGGAGGTGCATTGGGAGGAGTGAGAAAAATTGGCGTGCGGCTGATGAAGGCAGGCTTCCCCGTGTCAACCGCAATCACTGGCCCAGCGACAACCGTACTTCTCGTATCAATGGCTTTTTGAAACGCTGCGCGTTCTGCGGGAATTTTCATCGGGTTAAACCCGATCGCTTTTTCGCTGCCTTTGAGTGGATAAATATGAGTAATAACGTTATTTTTGTATAGCCCTATGCCCTTGATGGTGGGTTGCTGCGCCAAGATAACTCTAGCAAGGCTTTCAAATTCTTTCTGGTTTAGGTTGGGATTAATCGCTGAGATGTAGGCAACTAAACCTTGCGTGACAAAAAGTTTCTGGTTCAGCGTTCCTTCCAGCTTCGCTCTCGTAGCACTCAATTGGCTCAAAACATAAGTGCGATTTTGCTGCTGGAACCGTTTTTGCTCTGAGGCGTTTAGGATATAAACGATCGCTAAAACTGTGACGATGGCTGATGAGGCGGCCAGACAAGGCAGCCAGTATATATCTCTTACACCCCTCAGCTTCCTACTAACGTTTTGGGAAATAATACGGTTAAACAATGGTAGTAACATAGGAGCGATCGCATGAGAGCCTCAACAATCAGATTGTTGGCGTGATGGCAACACTTACACGAGTTGAGCAGCGAACCCGAAACGAGTAGAGTCCGGTAGCTGTTGTGGTAAGTTGTTCCAGTGAATACCGCTCATTGTGACTTACCAAATAAGCGATCGTCAGTAATCAGTAATTCGATTATCCTATCCTCTCCCTACCCAAACGGCGGATAGTTCCTAGCGCTGAAGCCGTCAATGTGTTGTAGGGTTCAGAACTGACTTTGGCGCTGAGTTTCTCGTAAGGCTTCCAGGTAATCAATAGCAGCTTCTAGTTTGGAAGGATAGGAATAGGAAAACTCTTCAAACCACAAACCTTCTTCCGAACGAGGATTTAATTTCTTTAGCCACTCGGTTGCTTCCCGAGCTAGGGCTTCTCGTCTTCTTTTCCGTCTTTGCTCTGCTCGAAGTTGTTCTTCTCGAAGTTGTTGTTCGTGACGGAGTTGTTCTGCGCGAAGTTGCTGCTGTCTTTTCAGTTCCTCAGCTTGCTGTTGTTCCTCAAATTCAGCGCGAACCTCTGCTAATAAGCTATCCTCAGCCAGCGAAACTGTAGTTTTCGGTACAGCTGGAGATTGATAGGTTGGGGAAATCGGTGGAGGCGATTGAAGCTCTGTCTCCGAAATAAGAGGCTGTTTTTTCGGCTTGACTTCCGGCTTCTGTTCTTGATATTCAGCTTTAACTTGCGCTAGTAAATCATCGATTGATTCCATATCGTTGACCCCCACTTAACAGTTTCTCTTAATCAACAATGGCATTAAGCAAAACGTCTGTCAGGGTCATATCCTCCATGTCATCAAAGGTAATAGTGTCTACAAGGTCAAACTTGGCACCAATCCCCACCAATTGCTCGTCTAATGACTTGAGGGCTTTTGTAACTTTCGGATCGGACCCCACTTGAATAAACAAAATCGCGAGTTCTTCATCCCGCTCTATCGACCGAGAAGCATTCACGATCGCGTCAGCTACACCCATGCGATCGTCTGGCTCCCCATCCGTCACCACTATAATTGTCTCTCCATTAACCTTCGTTTGACCAGCCACTTTGCGTTGAAAGTAGTGGTTGAGGGCATCTTGCAGAACGCTAGTTAAGTTCGTGCCACCCTGCGGTTCATTTTCCTGAAAAATTTGCTCGACTTGACTGGAAGTTACGCGATCGTAGCGGTTAAAGTGGTTGGAAAATAGATAAAGCGTAATCCCGTCTGAATCGAGTTCTTCGCACTTTCTCGCTAAGGCTAAGGTACTTTCCTGCAAAAGAGTCCATCGGCTTACCCCTTCCGGTTGGTCTAGAGTGGACATACTAGCACTGCGATCGACAATTAATGTGTAGTCGCGGTTGTTCAGCATGGGGAGCCTGTTGGATGAAGGTATTTGGATTAAGTTAAATAATAGAGGCTAGGGGGTAAAGGCTGATGGTCTAGAGGAAAAACCGCTTGATTGTTCATTGCGCGATCGCGTTTGCTGCCTCCGAGCTAGTCGCTAATTGCATTGAGCAGCACTTCTGTCAAGGTCATATCCTCCATATCATCGATCGTCACCGTGTCTACGATGTCAAACTTGGCACCAGCACCTTGCAGTTCATCATCCAAGACTTTGAGAAATTTGGTCGCTTGAGCATCGGTGCCCACTTGAATAAAGGAAATTGCCAGCTCTTCATCCCGATCCATCCTTCGTGAGGCTTCGATAATCGTCTTCATAACTGCTTTTCGGTCGTCTGGCTCCCCATCTGTTACCACTAAGATGGTCTCGCCATTCTCTTTGGTCTGACGCGCTGCCTTGCGCTGAAAGTAACTGTTCAGTGCATCTTGGAGGACGCTGGCCAAGTCGGTACGACCAGAAGGTTCGTTTTCCTGAAAGATTTGTGCAACTTTAGTGGCGGTTACATTGTCGTAGCGTTTGAAGCGACCGGAAAACAAGTAAACGGTAATACCATCTGGATCGAACTCTTCGCATTTACTGGCTAAGGCGAGGGTAGACTCCTGCATGACGCTCCAGCGGCTTTTATCACCCGCTTGGTCTCTGATAGACATGCTGCCGCTTTTGTCAATAATTAAGGTATAGTCGCGCTGTCCCAGCATGAAAAATTCCCCCAAATCTGCTCAGTATCTTTCAAGGGTATCAAAACCGAGAGTCTGAGCTATAGGATTTGAGGGAGACAAACGTGCGCTCTGTATTGTCTAAATAGTTGTTCCACTACTCGCCAGTAGCGAATGGATACGAGCTAGCGACCCCCTACAGCAGCTGGTGCGGCTAACGTCTCTTTGAGTGGTGTCCAGCGAAAAGCGCGATCGCCTCCCATTTCTACCACTATTTTTACGCGGGGGTCTTGCTGAGGCAGAGTGGTTAAATACTCCACTTCCTGGCGAGACAAAACTGAGCCATCAATTAGCCATAGAACCAACCCTTTTGACTTAGGAGGTAACTGTTCTAATTGATAAGTCACAATTGGCGGTACGTAATAAACCCGAATCTCCTTTTTACCTAAGTGAGGAGGTCGAACGCCATGAACGCCCGTGAGATAAGCGGCTGGATCGCCCAATCCTCTAGCGTTAATACTTAACGTGGTGTAACCTGCCGCCCGCAACCGTCGCCGATAACGACCCTCAAATCCCCCCTCCAAGGGAACATACACTGCTAATGCTCCCGAATCTTCTAATTTGCGGATGAATGAACTGCCAGTCGCGATCAGTCCCATCTGTACCTCCTAATTCCGCCTTAAGTTTTGTTAATTACCGTTTGTAGATTATTATAGAGGATGGGGCATTACGCCCAAATCAAATGCACGTCAGCCGTTCATCAAAAAAACCACTGAGTAGACAAATGTAAATAAATCATTTATAGTGTACGATTGTGGTCAAATGACGGTTGCCCAATAGGCAATGGGTGTCAGGTGATTCCTGCTGGTTGAACCAACGGTTCGAGACTGAAAGGTCTTTAATTAGCAGGAAAGTTGCAAGCCTCAAGCGTGGGGCAAAGCCAATAGCTGTCAGCAGGTGAAAGACCAGCTTAGGTTACTTGACTAGGCAGCTTCTGACTCATCGGTACTTGACTTACACTTTCGCCTCATTGAGATACTGAGGAGTTTATACCTTAAGTCCCAATGGTACAAGGCAACGTAGTTAGCCAGTACTAACCTGTAAAAACGGTTTATTCAGCTCTGGCTCTTTATAAGTCTTAGAAAGGCTATTAAAAGGCGAATCTCCTTGTCTAGCGCAGGAGTTTCTATCTAAAAAGTCAAGATAACAAAGTTTGCGGGGTAGACGCGGATTCGCTCTCATACCGCTAGTTCTACTTTGCTGTAACGTCTAAAGAAGGAGAAAACCGTGTCTGTCGGCATCCTCGGCACTAAACTTGGCATGACCCAGGTCTTCGATGAAGAAGGAAGAGCAATTCCTGTCACCGTCGTTCAAGCTGGTCCATGCACTGTGACACAAATTAAAACCAAGCAGACGGATGGTTACACAGCCATTCAACTGGGTTATCAGGAAGTGAAGCCCAAGACTCTAAATAAACCAGAGTTGGGACACTTATCAAAATCAAGCGCTCCACCGCTACGCCACCTTCGCGAATATCGCTTAAATGACACAAGTTCGTTTGAGCTAGGTCAATCCGTTGGTGCAGATTTGTTCAGTGCCGGTGAAATCGTCGATGTTGCTGGAACGAGTATCGGTCGAGGCTTTGCCGGTTATCAAAAGCGCCATAACTTCAAGCGGGGACCAATGGCACATGGTTCCAAAAACCATCGTCTACCCGGTTCCACTGGAGCAGGAACCACACCGGGTCGCACGTTTCCTGGCAAAAGAATGGCAGGGCGTTTGGGAGGCACGCGAGTCACGATTCGCAAGCTTCAAGTAGTGAGAGTCGATACGGAGCGCAATTTACTGTTAATTAAAGGTGCAGTCCCCGGTAAGCCAGGAGCGCTTTTGAGCATTTCGCCAACCAACAAGGTAGGACGTTAGTCACGATTCATGGTATTGCTGAGAGTTCGCGCTGATGAGCTATCAATCCGAGAGCCATGAACAACAAGGACAACTGACTAAAGACTAATGACTAAGGGCTAAGAATATGGTTAATTGTGTGGTGCGAAACTGGCAAGGCGAAGAGGTCGGAGAGGCGACCCTAGACTTGCGAGTAGCAAAAGAAGAAACGGCGGCTCACGTCGTACACCGAGCCTTGGTTCGGCAACTCACGAATGCGCGTCAAGGCACGGCATCCACAAAAACTCGCGCTGAAGTTAGTGGTGGGGGTCGTAAGCCTTGGCGGCAAAAAGGCACAGGTCGCGCTCGCGCGGGTTCCAACCGTTCTCCACTGTGGCGTGGGGGTGGTGTTATCTTTGGCCCCAAGCCGAAAGACTACAACATCAAAATGAACCGCAAAGAGCGGCGCTTGGCACTGCGAACCGCATTTCAGAGCCGAGCTGAAGATTTAATTGTGGTAGAGGACTTTGCCGAGCAACTACCTCAGCCAAAGACCAAAGAAATGATCGCGGCACTCACCCGTTGGGGTGTTCAGGCCGAAGAGAAAGTTCTCCTCATTCTGCCCCAGATTGAAGAAACGGTTTATTTGTCAGCCCGCAATATCTCTACTCTCAAAATTATTAGCGCAACGGGATTGAATGTCTTTGATGTGCTAAACGCTGACAAAATTGTGACCACGAATACCGCCCTTGCAAAAATTCAGGAGGTTTACAGTGACGGAGTATAACCCCCGCGAGCTTGCAGACTTGGTGCTTCGCCCCATCGTCACCGAGAAGGCAACCCTGCTATTAGAGCAGAATAAGTACGTCTTTGAAGTGGTGAAAAAAGCAACCAAGCCTGAAATTAAAGCGGCAATTGAAAGCCTGTTTGAGGTCAAGGTAACAGGGGTCAATACCCTGCGCCCACCCCGGAAAAAGCGTCGAGTTGGTAGATTTTTGGGTTACAAGCCCCAGTATAAGCGGGCGATCGTAACCCTAGCCGATGGAGACTCGATCGCGCTATTCCCCGAAGTTTAAAGGGTTGAAGGTTGAATTGTTGAAGGTTGACAATTAGAGCCTTCAGCCTGCAACCTTTGCAACTCCTCTTCTACATCAACCTTGTAACCTTCAACTGTATAACCTGTAACTTTAATTATGGGCATCCGTTCTTATCGGCCATACACTCCAGGTACTCGTCAGGGTACGGTCTCAGATTTCGCTGAGATTACCAAGAGTGAGCCGGAAAAATCGCTAGTTAAGTTCAAGCATCGCTCCAAAGGACGCAATAATCGCGGCATCATTACTAGTCGGCGTCGTGGGGGCGGACACAAGCGCCTGTATCGCGTCATCGACTTTCGACGCGACAAACACAACGTTCCTGCTAAGGTGGTAGCGATCGAGTACGATCCCAACCGCAACGCTAGGATTGCCCTGCTTTACTATCGAGACGGGGAAAAGCGATATATTCTCCATCCTGCTGGGTTAGCCGTAGGAACAATCGTTGTATCTGGACCTGATGCACCGATTGAAACCGGTAACGCTTTACCCTTGAGCAACATCCCCTTAGGAACGAGCGTTCACAATATTGAACTGACCCCTGGACGAGGAGGTCAAATCGTCCGCGCTGCTGGTGCGACAGCCCAAGTTGTAGCGAAAGAAGGCAACTATGTCACTCTGAAGCTGCCTTCGACAGAAGTCCGTATGGTACGTCGGGAGTGCTACGCGACGATCGGACAAGTTGGTAACATTGAGGATCGCAACTTGAGCTTGGGTAAAGCCGGTCGCAGCCGTCGATTGGGTCGTCGCCCCAAGGTCAGAGGAAGTGTCATGAACCCTGTCGATCACCCACATGGTGGGGGTGAGGGAAGAGCTCCGATTGGACGCTCTGGTCCGGTGACGCCATGGGGTAAGCCAGCGCTAGGTGCGAAAACTCGCAAGCGTAAAAAGCAAAGCTCTGCTCTCATTGTTCGGCGTCGGCGGAAAACCTCGAAGCGAGGACGGGGCGGTCGGCAGTCATAGAATTAGTTCTCTGTTGTTGGTTGTTTGTTCGGAGTACTGGGTTTGCCAACCGATCGCAAATAACCGACAACCTATCACCACCAGCAAATAAGTAAGTAAGTAACTGTACTATGGGTCGTTCTCTCAAAAAAGGTCCTTTCGTTGCTGACAGTCTTCTCAGCAAAATTGAAGCTCTAAATGCTAGAGGGGAAAAGCAAGTGATCAAAACCTGGTCCCGCGCTTCGACGATTCTTCCTCAAATGGTAGGTCACACGATCGCGGTTCACAACGGGCGGACGCACGTACCAATCTTTGTGAACGAGCAAATGGTAGGACATAAGCTCGGTGAATTTGCCCCAACGCGCACCTTCCGAGGACATGCCAAAGGCGATCGCAGAGCTGGCCGTTAGAACGGGTAAGCGATCGATAAACGCTTGAATTTTTAAAAGCATTGAAAACTATGGCAATAGACACTACAGCAGAAACAAAAGCGATCGCCCGCTATATCCGCATGTCTCCCCATAAAGTGAGGCGAGTGCTCGACCAAATTCGGGGTCGCTCCTACCGAGAAGCCCTGATTATCCTAGAATTTATGCCTTATCGGGCTTGCGAACCCGTACTTAATGTCCTGCGTTCTGCTGTGGCCAATGCCGAGCATAACGCGGGTCTTGACCCTGCCACCTTGGTCGTGTCCACCGCCTATGCCGATATGGGACCCACCTTAAAGCGCTTCCGCCCCAGAGCACAGGGTCGCGCTTACCAAATTCGCAAGCCAACGTGTCACATCACAGTGGCTGTTGCGCCTCAAGTTGATGCGGATAAGTCGGCTTGAGTCACCAGATAAAAACTTAAGTTGTGATGGCACTTAGCATTTTTACAAGGTAAAGATTCGTGGGACAAAAAATTAATCCAATCGGTTTTCGACTGGGCATTACTCAAGAACATCGGTCTCGCTGGTTTGCAGACACCAAGCGTTACCCAGAAGTTTTGCAAGAAGATCGCAAAATTCGCCAATATGTTGAGAAAACCTTGAATAATGCGGGAATTTCTCAAATTCGCATCGAACGCAAAGCCGATCAAATTGACTTAGAAATCCATACGGCTCGACCGGGTGTGGTCGTAGGTCGTGGCGGCAGCGGTATTGAGAACTTACGCACCGGTCTTCAAGAAGAATTAGGCAGTAATCGCCAGATTCGCATTAACGTGATTGAAGTCGCCAGAGTCGATGCAGACGCGGAACTCATTGGTGAGTATATCGCCCAGCAGCTAGAGCGAAGAGTTTCCTTTCGACGCGTCGTTCGTCAAGCCATTCAACGCGCTCAACGGGCTGATGTACAAGGAATTAAAATTCAGGTGAGCGGCCGGTTAAACGGAGCAGAAATTGCTCGTACTGAATGGACTCGTGAAGGGAGAGTGCCATTACATACTCTTCGGGCAGATATTGACTACGCCTACCGCACAGCTCGAACCATTTACGGGATTCTAGGCGTTAAAGTCTGGGTCTTCAAAGGTGAAATTATTCCCGGTCAAGAAGAACAGCCTACCCAGAACGCGGCTCAACCTCGTCGTCGTCAGCAACGACGTCGCCAGCAGTTTGAAGACCGCTCAAACGAATAGTTAGTTGTTGGTTGTTAGTTATGGGTCATCTCTAGCAAACAACAGACAACAAACAACAAACAACAAACAACGAACCATGTTAAGTCCTAGAAGAACAAAATTCCGTAAACAGCAACGGGGGCGGATGACGGGTCTAGCCACTCGCGGCAATACTCTGAACTTCGGCGACTTTGCTCTGCAAGCGACAGAACCAGCCTGGATTACCTCTCGTCAAATCGAAGCAAGCCGTCGTGCGATGACCCGCTATATTCGTCGGGGTGGCAAAATCTGGATTCGGATTTTCCCAGATAAACCCGTGACTATGCGCCCAGCAGAAACCCGGATGGGTTCTGGTAAAGGTTCACCCGAGTTTTGGGTTGCCGTCGTTAAACCCGGTCGCATTCTGTTTGAGATTGCCGGGGTTCCGGAAGCTACAGCTCGCGAAGCAATGCGTTTAGCGGCTAACAAGCTACCGATTAAAACCAAGTTTATTAGTCGTGAAGAGGAGCAGGTATAAATTATGCCTCTGCCCAAAATTGAAGACGCGAGAAACCTAAGCGATAGTGAACTGGCTGATGCCATCTTAGCGGCGAAGCGCGAACTGTTCCAGTTGCGTCTACAACAAGCAACTCGACGGCTGGAAAAGCCCCATCAGTTCAAGCATGTTCGGCACCGGATTGGTCAATTGATGACCGTAGAACGAGAACGCCAGCTTGCCGCTGCCCAAGCTACTACCCAACCCCCTCAAACCGATACACAAGAGGAATAAACATCAATGGCTGTTAAAGAACGAGTGGGTCTAGTCGTCAGCGACAAAATGGACAAAACGGTTGTGGTCGCGATTGAAAACCGCTCTCCTCATCCCAAATACGGCAAAATTGTCGTCCAAACAAAGCGGTACAAAGCACACGATGAGGACAACCAGTGTAAAGAGGGCGATCGCGTCCGAATTCGAGAAACACGCCCCTTAAGTCGAACCAAACGCTGGATAGTTGCCGAAATCCTCAACCGTACCGCTCAAGCTTAAAAAGTTGTTGTTAGTTTTTAGTTTTGGAGAACTAACAACGCTCTAACCAACAACTAACAACTAACGACTTAAGGAGAGCTGACTATGATTCAACAAGAGACTTATCTGAATGTAGCCGACAACAGCGGAGCCCGTAAACTCATGTGCATCCGTGTCCTAGGGGCTGGAAACCGCCGCTATGGTGGCGTGGGTGACGTGATCATCGCTGTCGTGAAAGATGCCATACCGAATATGGCTGTGAAAAAATCCGATGTTGTACGTGCCGTCATCGTTCGCACGAAGAAGGGGTTGCGCCGTGACAGCGGGATGAGTATTCGGTTTGATGATAATGCTGCCGTGATCATCAACGCAGACGGCAATCCTAGAGGAACCCGCGTTTTTGGCCCTGTAGCACGGGAACTGCGCGACAAAAACTTCACAAAAATTGTTTCCCTGGCTCCGGAGGTAATCTGATGGCAAGTAAAAAGAGGGCAAAGAAGGCTCCCGTCATCCACAAAATGCACGTCAAGAAAGGCGATACCGTTCAGGTTATTACCGGTAAAGATAAAGGCAAAGTTGGAGAAATTATCCGAGCCATACCCAAAGATAGCGAGGTCGTTGTCAAAGGCGTTAACGTGAAAACTAAGCACGTCAAGCCTCAGCAAGAAGGAGAAAGCGGTCAAATTGTTACTTTTGAGGCTCCTATCCATAGCTCCAACGTTATGCTTTACTCCAATAAACAGAAGGTTGCTAGCCGTGTCTGTTACACCTTTACTGAAGATGGACGTAAGGTGAGAATGTTAAAGAAAACGGGAGAAATCATCGACTAAGTTGTTATTTGATGTTGGTTATTTGCCTCCAATTTCTAACAGATAACCAATCGCGAATAATTAACGTGCTATTCCCTGACAAAGCCCAGGGTTGAGAAGGAAAAAACTATGACAGTACGATTGAAAACCGTCTATCAGGAAACAATAGTCCCCAAACTCAAAGAACAATTCGGCTATACCAATATTCATCAGGTGCCGAAGTTAGTAAAAATTAGTGTTAATCGAGGCTTGGGAGAGGCATCTCAAAATGCTAAGGCATTAGAGTCGTCCTTAAATGAAATTGCAACGATCGCGGGTCAAAAGCCAGTGGTAACGCGAGCCAAAAAAGCGATCGCTGGTTTTAAGATTCGCCAAGGGATGCCGGTTGGAATCATGGTGACGTTGCGCTCCGATCGCATGTACTCGTTTCTCGATCGACTGGTTAATTTAGCGCTTCCAAGAATTCGGGATTTTCGAGGCGTCAGCCCTAAAAGCTTTGATGGTCATGGTAACTACACGCTCGGAATTCGCGAACAATTAATATTTCCCGAAGTGGACTACGACAGCATCGATCAAATTCGAGGCATGGATATTTCAATTATCACAACAGCGAATACGGACGAAGAAGGGCGTGCCTTACTCAAAGAGTTTGGGATGCCTTTCCGGGAGAGTTGAGGCTGTAAGTACAGGAAGGAACTAATGGCGGCAAACGACACAATTGCAGATATGCTGACTCGCATTCGCAATGCGTGCATGGTCAAGCATCAAACAACAAATGTACCAGCAACCAAAATGACTCGCAGTATTGCCAAGGTCTTGAAAGACGAAGGCTTTATTGCAGATTTTGAAGAGACAGAGGAAGGCGTTAAAAAATACCTAGTAGTTTCCCTGAAATATAAGGGCAAAAACCGCCAACCTATTATTAGAGCGATGAAGCGCGTGAGTAAACCAGGCTTGCGAGTTTACTCCAACAGTAAGGAACTACCAAGAGTACTCGGTGGCATTGGCATTGCCATTATCTCAACATCCAGCGGTATCATGACAGACCGAGAAGCGCGGCGTCAGGGAATTGGTGGCGAGGTACTATGCTACGTGTGGTAAGAGTCCCCGAGTCAGAATAATTGTCTAGCCTGTTTGAACTGTAGCATTCTGAAGTTGAGGATTCTCTGGGAGGATGAAGTCATGTCACGTATTGGCAAGCGCCCGATACCTATTCCAAATAAAGTAACCGTAACGATTGAAGGGCAACACGTTGCTGTAAAAGGACCAAAAGGAGAACTGAACCGGGTTTTGCCGGAACAAGTGAGCGTCGAGCAAGAGGGTGAAACGCTACAAGTTTTGCGGCGAGACGAGTCGAGAGTTGCGCGTCAGCGTCATGGATTGTCTCGAACGTTGGTCGCCAATATGGTCGAGGGAGTCTCTAAAGGGTTTGAAAAACGCCTGCAAATTAGTGGTGTGGGTTATCGAGCTCAAGTTCAGGGGCGCAACCTAATTTTGAATGTGGGCTACAGTAAGCCTGTTGAAATTGTTCCTCCGGATGGAATTCAGGTAGCTGTTGAGAACAATACCAACGTAATTGTTAGTGGGATTAATAAAGAAGCTGTGGGTAACACAGCCGCTAAAATTCGCGCTGTCCGCCCACCTGAACCCTACAAAGGCAAAGGCATCGCCTATGCCGGTGAAGTAATCAGACGTAAAGCTGGTAAAGCAGGTAAGACAGGTAAGAAGTAAATATGAAACTTACTCGTAAAGAATCAGTACGGCGCAGGCATCGGCGAGTGCGCCGCAAAGTAAACGGCACAGCCGAACGACCTAGACTGTCCGTCTTTCGCTCCAACGAGCATATCTACGTGCAGGTGATTGACGACGAACTCCAACAAACGCTAGCGGCTGCGTCCACTTTGGAACCCACCCTAAAAACTCAACTCGCCTCGGGGGCAAACTGTGAAGCTTCAACTGCGGTTGGCAAGTTAATTGCCGAGCGAACGATTGCCAAAGGCATTACACAGGTCGTCTTCGACCGAGGTGGTAACCTTTACCATGGTCGCATCAAAGCTCTAGCTGATGCAGCTCGCGAAGGTGGACTCGACTTCTAACCCTTCATCAGCGATCGCGGCTGGCGATTAGGAGTTAGCTCAAACTAACCACTGACAGTTAACATTTAACAACTCACAATCATTATGGCAACTCGTCGAAAAAGTAGCCGCACCAAAGAAAAAGAGACTACCTGGCAAGAGCGGGTGATCCAAATCCGTCGTGTTAGTAAAGTGGTCAAGGGCGGCAAAAAATTAAGCTTCCGGGCAATCGTTGTTGTCGGCAACGAGCGCGGTCAAGTCGGTGTAGGTGTTGGCAAAGCCAGTGATGTCATTGGTGCTGTCCGTAAGGGAGTCGTCGATGCGAAAAAGCAATTGATTGATGTTCCCCTCACCAAATCAAATTCTATTCCTCACCCCTCCAATGGTGCTGCGGTTGGTGCAAAGGTCATGATGCGACCAGCTGCCCCCGGTACGGGGGTAATTGCAGGTGGTGCTGTGCGTACTGTGCTGGAGTTAGCTGGGGTTCGCAATATTTTGGCTAAGCAGTTAGGCTCCAACAATCCCCTGAACAATGCCAGAGCCGCGATCAATGCCCTGGATAGTTTGCGGACTTTTTCGGAAGTTGCCGAAGAGCGGGGTGTTTCGGTTGAGAATCTCTACGCTTAATTGTTGTTTGTTGTTTGTTAACCGTTGTTTAGTCTTGACCAACCATCAATAGCAAACAACTCATAACAAGTAACCCATAAACCCTAAGAGAGATTATGAGAATTAATGATGCAGTACCCCAACCAGGGTCAAAAAAGCGTAAACGCCGAATCGGTCGCGGCATCAGTGCTGGTCAAGGTGCTAGCGGCGGGTTTGGGATGCGGGGACAAAAATCCCGATCGGGTCGGAGTACGCGACCTGGATTTGAAGGGGGTCAGATGCCCTTGTATCGCCGTGTGCCCAAGTTAAAGCACTTTACCATCATCAATCCTAAACATTACACTACGATTAACGTAGGCAAGTTAGCATCGCTCCCTGCCAATACGGAGGTGACTCTCACCTCGTTAATGGACGTAGGTATCGTCACCACGAATGATGGACCGTTGAAAATTCTCGGCGACGGGGAGTTGAATGTTCCGCTCAATGTCAAAGCCGCTGCTTTCACGGCTGGTGCTCGTAACAAAATTGAGGCAGCTGGTGGTAGCTGTGAAGTCATCGAGGCTCGCAACAGATGACTTGCGCCTGAATAGAGGCGCGCTTGCCTCGTTCCCGTATCCTGAAGAGGTAGCCCTTTATGGTCGTCAGTCGAGATAAAGCCCCAACCGCTCAAGAAACATTTATGCAGATGGCTCAAGCGGCTGGCCTTAGAGGTCGGCTGCTGGTGACCATTGGTCTGCTCATAGTGGCTCGTCTTGGAGTCTTTTTACCTATACCGGGGATCGATCGGGCACGGTTTGCTGCCGATCTTCAGAACAGCCCGGTCATCGGTTTTTTAGATATTTTCTCCGGAGGCGGTCTTTCCGCGTTGGGGATTTTTGCATTAGGAATTTTGCCCTATATTAATGCCTCGATCATCCTGCAACTGCTAACTGCTGCAATTCCTTCCTTAGAAAACTTGCAGAAGAATGAAGGAGAAGCGGGGAGACGAAAAATTTCCCAGTATACCCGTTATGTATCCTTGGGTTGGGCAATTATTCAAAGTGTTGGGATTGCTCTGTGGGTACAACGGTATGCAACTGCGCCTGGACCACTATTCATCGTTGAGGTCGTGCTGGCTCTGAGCGCAGGTTCCATGTTTGTCATGTGGCTATCAGAACTAGTCACCGAACGCGGAATTGGCAATGGAGCTTCATTGTTGATTTTCATCAATATTGTTGCGGTTCTGCCACGCACCTTAGGGCAAACCATTGAGTTGGCTCAGACAGGTGGTCGAGAACAAGTGGGTAAGGTCGTAATTCTGCTCTTAGTTTTCCTCGTCATGATTGTGGGGATTGTCTTTGTGCAGGAGGGAACTCGCCGCATCCCAATTATCTCGGCAAGACGCCAAGTCGGTCGTCGTCTCTATCGAGAGCGGACTAGCTATCTACCGCTCAGGCTAAACCAAGGTGGTGTGATGCCAATCATCTTCGCCTCGGCTGTGTTGATCGTTCCAGCGTCCCTGGCGCAGTTTACAGCTAACCATAAGGGCAACGGAGTTCTCGCCTCGGTTAACCAAGCCTTGGTTCAAGTCGCAAATTACTTGAATCCCAATGGTTCAACACCATGGTTGTATGTCATAGTCTATTTACTCTTAATCGTGTTCTTCAGCTACTTCTACGCCTCACTCATTGTTAACCCAGTGGATATGGCGCAGAATCTGAAGAAGATGGGAGCGAGTATTCCCGGCATTCGACCAGGACGGACAACTAGCGAGTATGTCGAGCGGGTACTGAACCGACTAACGTTCTTGGGAGCAATTTTCCTCGGGTTGGTCGCTGTCGTACCAACAGCCGTTGAAAGCGCTACCGGCGTGACAACATTTAAAGGTCTGGGAGCTACCTCTTTGCTAATTTTGGTGGGTGTTGCGATCGATACTGCCAAACAAATTCAGACTTATGTAATTTCCCAGCGCTACGAAGGCATGGTCAAACAGTAGACAGGAGTTGGTTGTTGGTTGTTAGTCGTTAGTGAGCTGAGACTCTTGGGCTAACCACTAGCCAACAACCAATAACTAATAACCAATAACCAATAACGAATGGCAAGATTAATCTTTTTAGGGCCTCCAGGGGCGGGAAAGGGGACTCAAGCAAAGCTCTTATCCGAGCAATTGAACATCCCTCACATTTCTACCGGTGACATCTTACGCAGTGCCGTTGCTCAAGCAACCCCTCTGGGGCAAAAGGCAAAAGAATATATGGATCGAGGGGAGTTGGTTCCCGATGAACTGCTCCTCGATCTGATACGCGATCGCTTAAGTCAGCCGGATGCCAAAGAGGGTTGGATTTTAGACGGTTTTCCCCGCAATGTCAGTCAAGCATTTTTCCTGGAAGAACTATTGCGAGAACAAAATCAAATATTGGATTGCGTTCTCAACTTGGAAGTTCCAGAAGATGTCCTAATGGCTCGACTAGTAGAGGGACGCAGGCGCTCCGACGATACTCCAGAAACCATTCGCCATCGATTAGAAGTTTATCACCACGAAACGGAGCCATTAATTGGGTTTTACCGCGAGCGCTCGGCTTTAAAAGCGATTAATGGCGATCGCAGTGAGAGTGAAGTTACAGAGTCTTTAAAAGAAGTTATCTGTACCTAAATTCTCTCCGGTGCAAGCAGACTGGTACCACCAGTCACCTCGCTCCCATAACTCAAAAGCTGGTGGAAAGCCAGCAGTTAGGCATGCATTTTTGATAAAATATGTTAAGAATCCCTGGACAAACATCCATCAGCTTGGAGTATGTGGGGGGGGTTGAGCGTATAGAGGTTAAACTACATTGGCTAAACAAGACTTAATTGAAATGGAAGGGACAGTAACTGAATCCCTCCCTAATGCGATGTTTCGCGTCGATCTAGATAATGGATTTAATGTTCTTGCCCATATTTCCGGAAAAATTCGTCGGAACTACATCAAAATCCTGCCAGGCGATCGCGTCAAAGTCGAACTCACTCCTTATGATTTGACTAAGGGAAGAATCACGTATCGTCTGCGTAAGAAATAAGAAAGGATAGCTCAAACGGCTTTTATCTAACTGTCTAACTTATATTAGTAGACATAAATCCCATAAAAGTGATATAATGTAATGCTTGCACTCTGTCCAAAAACGGCATGAAAGTTAGAGCATCTGTCAAAAAAATTTGTGAAAAGTGCCGCGTTATTCGGCGTCGCGGTCGAGTCACGGTGATCTGTCAAAATCCTAAGCATAAGCAGCGTCAAGGATAATCCTCCAGACTCTTAAGACTTATTTGTAGCACAAAACCAAGAATAGGGAGAAAAAAGCGTGGCACGGATTGCCAGTGTAGACCTTCCTCGCGATAAGCGTATAGAGATTGGTCTTACTTACATCTATGGAATTGGTCTGTCGCGGTCTAAAGAAATTTTGGCAGCAACAGGAGTCAATCCAGATACACGGGTTAAAGATCTAAGCGATGCTGAGGTGGCTGCCCTCAGAGCCGCAGTGGAAAGTAATTATCAGGTAGAAGGGGACCTGAGGCGCTGGGAGTCAATGAACATCAAGCGCCTAATTGATATCGGTACCTATCGGGGGCGTCGTCATCGCTTAGGGCTACCAGTCCGAGGGCAACGGACTCGCACTAATGCTCGCACTCGTCGCGGTCGGCGAGTTGCCATTGCGGGTAAGAAGAAGCCACCGGCTAAGAAATAATTGATTTGTTCGAGTTCAACCAACACGAGTTTTTTCTATAGAGCGACATGGCGCGACCAACGAAAAAAACAGGTGCAAAGAAGCAAAAGCGTAACGTACCTAACGGGATAGCTTACATTCAGTCCACCTTCAATAACACCATTGTCACCATTGCCGATACGAGAGGCGATGTAGTGTCTTGGGCTTCAGCCGGTTCCAGTGGCTTCAAGGGAGCTAAAAAAGGAACTCCGTTTGCAGCTCAAACAGCAGCTGATAGTGCAGCTCGCCGAGCAGTAGATCAGGGAATGCGTCAGATTGAAGTGATGGTGAGTGGTCCAGGTGCTGGTCGAGAAACCGCAATTCGAGCTATTCAAGGGGCAGGGCTAGAAATTACATTAATTCGGGATGTGACGCCAATTCCCCACAACGGTTGCCGTCCGCCAAAGCGGCGTCGAGTTTAATCGAGAATATATTGGTATCGCTTCGAGGAGTGTCAGCTAGAAAGAGCTTGGCACAAAAAAGCAAACTGCTAGTCGTTCACTCCTGAAGTCTATTGCACCTGATTTTTATCAGTGAAACACAGAAGAAAGTACTATGACAGTGCTTTCTGTGGGGTCTTATGAATAAGGGAGGTCACTCCGTGGCGCAATTTTCGATTGAGTGTGTTGAGTCTAAAACACTAAAGAATCAGAGTCAATATAGCAAATTTGTCTTGGAACCCCTAGAGCGGGGTCAGGGGACAACTGTTGGCAACGCCTTAAGACGAGTTTTGCTATCTAACCTAGAAGGTGCGGCTGTCACGGCTGTCCGAATTGCTGGAGTTAATCACGAATTTGCCACTATTGAAGGGATTCGAGAGGACGTCCTGGAAATTCTCCTGAATATGAAGGAAGTCGTCCTCAAAAGTTATACCTCTACACCACAAATCGGTCGGGTTATGGTGACAGGACCGGCGACCGTCAGAGCGGCTCAGTTCGACTTACCCTCTGAAGTGGAAATTGTCGATCCAGGTCAGTACATCGCCACCTTGGCAGAGGGAGCAAGGCTGGAGATGGAATTTCGGATTGAGAAAGGCAAAGGATATCGCTCCGTTGAGCGGGGGCGTGACGATGGCTCATCAGTCGATTTCCTCCAAATTGATGCCGTATTTATGCCGGTCAGTAAAGTCAATTACAGCGTCGAGGATGCTCGCATTGACGGTTCTTTAGAAAAAGATCGGTTGCTGTTGGATATTTGGACAAATGGTAGCTTGACTCCTCAAGAAGCTCTCAGTCAAGCGGCAAGTACTTTGGTGGAACTATTTAACCCGCTCAAAGATATCAATCTGGATACGATGAAGGAAGAATATCCAGATGATGAAGATCCAACCAGCCAAATTCCAATTGAAGAATTGCAACTGTCTGTAAGAGCTTACAACTGTCTAAAACGGGCACAGATCAACACAGTTGCTGATTTACTGGATTATAGCCAGGAAGACTTATTGGAAATCAAGAACTTCGGTCAAAAGTCGGCCGAAGAAGTCATTGAAGCACTACAGCGGCGTTTAGGAATCACGCTGCCCCACGAGAAAACTGCTAAACCCAGCTAATCTGAATAAAAGCAGTAACTCAGTTTTTTGGAGTGTATTAGGAAGAACAGAAAATGCGTCATCAGTGTCGTGTCCCTAAACTTGGAAAGCCAGCCGACCAGCGGCGAGCGTTGCTGAGAAGTCTAGCAACCGAACTGATTCGTCACGGTCGAATCACTACGACTAAAACTCGGGCGAAAGCAGTGCGTTCCGAAGTAGACAAAATGATTACTCTAGCTAAAGATGGCTCGCTATCTGCACGCCGTCAGGCATTGGGCTATCTCTATGACAAGCAACTAGTTCATGCCTTGTTTGAAGGGGCTAAAGAGCGATATGGCGATCGCAATGGCGGGTATACTCGTATCCTGAGAACCGTGCCGCGTCGTGGTGATAATGCCGAAATGGCGATTATCGAGTTAGTGTAGCTTCGGCTCTGTTCTCTTAGCAGCCCATGCAGTCTTCCCAGCTGACTCAACAACGCGTTGCCCTCGTTATCCAATACCTGGGTACGCATTTTTACGGCTGGCAACGGCAACCGAACCATCGCAGCGTCCAGGAAGAAATTGAAAAAGTCCTATCAGCTGTGCAGGATCGACCCGTAATTTTACATGGTGCTGGTCGCACCGATACAGGTGTCCACGCCGCCGCTCAAGTGGCACACTTTGATGCTACAGGTTCAATCCCCGCCCACCGCTGGGCAGCAATTTTGAATAGCAGACTGCCGGAAGATATACTCGTTCGAGCATCAGCGCCGGTTCCCCCCCGATGGCATGCTCGTTTCAGTGCTAGCTGGCGTCGTTATCGATATACCATCTACACAGATGCCCGCCCAAACTTGTTCGTGCGCCCCTTTAGTTGGCATTATTATAATGCCCCTCTTGATGAATCTCTGATTCAATCAGCTCTAGACCCATTAATGGGTCGTCATCATTTGGCAGCATTTCATCGGGCAAATTCGGGGCGATCGCACTCCTGGGTAGATGTACAAGCGGCTCAATCTTACCGAAATGGACCGTTTATTCATATAGAAATTCAGGCAAACGGATTTTTGTATGGCATGGTGCGGCTCTTGGTCGGAATGCTGGTAAGAGTAGGGGCAAAAG
>DATNPC010000205.1:0-20721 GCA_036703375.1 Allocoleopsis sp. | reverse complement strand
CAGGTGGCAAGATCTACGGCTTTTTCCCGACTATCTTTTCTCCTTTAGAAATTGCCCATTTAAGTAAACAACACGCTTATTGGGTCACAGAAGGATTAGTGAATATAGGACATAACACCCTTCACGGACGGTACTGGCATTATAAACAAATACACTATACACCCCTGCGACTGAATCGCATCTTTAAAGAAGCGGGTTTGAAACGGCTCAATTTTGAGATTTATTTTTTGGATTCCGAAGTTTTAGCTAATGTTTTGAAAGAGGATATCGAGCATGACGATCCCGATCTTTGTCTCTGGGATCTTCTCGTCAGGTATGAGAAAGAAAAAGTCTAGGGCGTGTCAATAAGTATCTCCCCTCTCACGGAAAAAACCGTTTGATCGCTGCAAAGAGCATACACAACCATCGTGACACACGCGGTGAATTAGGGGGAATTAGTGCGATCTGCGCTTTGCTGCTCCGCACCATGCTTACGCAAACGCTTTACTCGCAACGCGCGCTGCTGCTTGCAGCAGCGCTTCGCTATCGCAGCAGTAATATAAAATCCCCTGTTGCCACTGCGTCTCTACAACCCAGTGACGGGATAAGAGGCGGGTGGAGTAGTTGTGCTAGGTTGGGCTCGCTCTAGTTGCAACCTTCCCCAATGAATCATTCTCCCAATGCTATCCCCCAACAGCCTGGTCATGAAAAGCTGAGTTTGGGAACCAAACTTGCCTATGGCGTTGGCGGGCTAGGAGTGGAGATTCCTAACAACATCTTGGTGTTTTTCCTGTTGTTTTTTCTCACCAACGTGGCTGGGTTAAATCCTGCCCTAGCTGGCAGCATCTTGCTGATTGGGAAAGTTTGGGATGCTATGAGCGATCCAATAATTGGCATTTTAAGCGATCGCACTCGTTCTCCCTTAGGCAGGCGCTACCCCTGGATGCTTGCCGGTGCGCTTCCCTTGGGAGTCTGCTTCTGCTTGCAGTGGTTTGTTCCACCCACCAGCAATCAGTGGCTGCTGTTTGCGTACTTCAGCGGCATAGCTCTGCTATTTTACACAGCCTTTACATCAGTGGTTGTTCCCCATAGTACCCTCGCGGCTGAACTGACGACGGGTTATGACGAACGCACTAATCTAGCTAGCTTTAAAGCTGCCTTTAGCATTGGCGCTAGCCTTTCCTCCCTGAGTTTCGCTCAAGTCATCTTTGCCAAGATTGCTGACCCTGCCCAAAAGTATTGGATTCTGGGAGTTGTGTGTGGGATTATCTCTATGTTTGCGGTTTATTGGTGTGTTTGGGGTACTTATCAACGCTACAAGGCAATCCAATCGCAACGAGTGCCAGTGTCTCAATCGTCCTTTCTACCCATCCAGCAACAGCTCCAGATTGCTTTGAGCAATTTCCCTTTTTTGTGCGTTATTGGTATCTATCTGTGTTCTTGGTTGGGTCTACAGGTAACGGCAAGCATTTTGCCCTACTTTGCGATTAACTGGATGCACCTGCCAGACTATCACTTTACTCAGGCAGCACTCGCCGTCCAAGGTACAGCCTTAACTACGATCTTTTTCTGGAGTGCCGTCGCGACTCGGGTGGGAAAAAGAGCCGTCTACTGCATGGGGATTCCCTTGACGATTTTTGCTTTAGTCGGATTGTGTTTTCTACAACCGGGTCAAGCGGGACTGATGTATGTCTTGGCTGTGATGGTAGGGCTAGGTTTGTCCACAGCCTATCTGATACCTTGGTCAATGCTGCCCGATGTGCTGGATTTGGATGAACTCAATACAGGACAGCGACGAGAGGGGATTTTTTGTGCTTTGGTTTTGCAGTTTCAAAAAATTGCGTTGGCGATCGCGCTTTTTCTAGTAGGTAAAATTTTAGACTGGGCTGGGTTCATCCCCACGACTCCCGGACAGCCGCTGCCTGCTCAACCGGAATCAGCGATGATGGCAATTCGTTTGCTGATTGGTCCGGTGCCAGCTTTAGTGTTGGTTTTTGGTTTGGTTTGCGCGTACTTTTATCCCATTACTCGCGATATACATGGGGAGATTCTACTCAAACTACTAGAGCGCAGGGATAGCTCAGAACAGCTTTAGACTTTTATTTTTATTCTCTAAAATTTGGAGCGAACACTTGTACTATTTTCCGTTCAGGCAGTAAACTGACTCTGAACCGTTCGCTTCACTTGCAACCCGTGCTGCATTCCTACAAAGTGCCGACTGACCTAATTCCAGCTAGCGAACAAGACAAAAGAGCTTTTGCCGAACGGATATTGCAGCGGCAACCAGCTCTGCTGGAATTACCTCTTATTCTCGTCCCAGAGCATCTTCTTCATGTCCCAGAAGAATTTCGTCAGCACTCGGCAGTTGTCATATCTGCCTTAAATCGATGGATGACACGAGCAAAAGAAGAAGACTTGCGACTGAATATTAAGCGACCTTGGATTCCCACAGCAGAGATATACATCCCTGACACTCTTAGGGGAAAAAGATTTTTCAAAATCGCTAAAGCGATCGGAAAAATTCCCTCCACCCTTAATATCGTCCTTAAAAACCAGAACCAGGCTTACTGGCTTCTAACTATGCGCTACTTCTGGCAGGCAAGAGGAGTACTTTTCGCTCATAAGCTTTTGGGAGTGATTCCCAACCCAATAGAAGAACAAGGAGTTCTCTTCCGTTACTTACCAGATACGAGCATCAAAAACCTGGAATTAATTACAAACATTGACTTGGCTTGCTTCAAACTTCTAGTTAGGGGAGGGCGATACATCAGAAACTGGGCAGCAACAAATAAGATTCGCTACCCCTTCAAAAGCCCGATGGCTCTATTCCTGAAAATTCAAAGGCAGAGTTTTCTACTGAGTTGGAAAGTGGGTCCAGATGACTCAGAACCCGATTGGCTATCTAATGCACAACAAAGAGATAACATCTCTGCCCGGATACGACTTCTAAAAAAGAAGCCTTGGCTAGAACCTGCTGCCATGAGACAGCCCTACTCAGAGATGGAACAAGCCTATCTTGACTTTCTTCAGAAAGCCGACTGGTACGGTTACTGGCTCCTGGCACTGCGAGACCACTTTGACGAAGAGCAATTGGAGGAAAAGCTTCTTAGCGCTCACTGGCAGGATTACATCAACGCATTGAGAGCTGGGAAAGAGTTATATGTCTCGGAGTTCGACTGGCGTGGGGGACAACCCTACAAGACAAAGACAACCAGCAAGGTGCAACGAGTTGAAGGATTTATAGACTTACTGGGCTATATTCACTGGGTCTGGGCGTAAGCTGTTATGCATTTAAATTGGGTATTCCCCGTTGCCTGTTAAGAAGTTGCCCGCTTCCTTTGAGGAATTTAGGCGTCCCAATCTGAATGCTGAACAGCTTAATATTTCTTAACAACTTCAAAAAAACCGCTTCCCTAAGTGTTCGGGTTGGTAGTGTCTAGATCAAACTCATTTGATAGACACCAGCTCGCATTATGACCAGTGTGCTATTGCCAAGAAAACCATTAACTTTAGACCCTTTAAGGACTTACTTTCTTAAAGCTAAGTCCTAACAATTCAAACTAATTAACTTATAAAAAAAGAGATTCTATCGAGTTCTATTCGATAGTTTTTGACGGGTGTTTGTGCATAACCTGTGGGCATTGGATATGCACAAACATCGGTTAAAATTTTCCATGTAATGTCAATTTTTAGGATTGATAAAATGGCAAAAGTTGTTGGTTATGCCAGAGTTTCCTCACGCGAACAAGCCGTTGACTCTCATGCTTTAGAGCAACAAATAGCCCGACTAGAAGCGGCTGGTGCTACGAAAATTTATAAAGATATCCAATCCGGAAGCCGAGATAATAGACCTGCATTGAATGAACTAATGGACTTGGTTCGTAACCGGAAAATTGATGAAGTTATTATTACTAGAATCGACCGTCTTGCTAGGTCTTTAACTAAACTACGAGAGTGTATTGATGTCTTTCAAGAAGCTGGTGTAAACCTCAGAATCTTAGACCAGCAAATCGACCTAAGTACATCGCAGGGCAAGTTGATGGCTAATGTCTTGGGTTCCCTTGCCGAGTGGGAGACAGACCAGTTATCGGAACGAACTAGGCATGGTAAACAGCACCGCAGAAATCAGAAAAAAGCCTGTGACACATCTCCGTGGGGTTACCGAGTAGTTGGCGACAAATACCAACTAGATAATCGCCCCTTCCTCTGCCTGCTTGAAAACCGTCCTGCCAATTATCTAGACCTTTATAGTGAAGTTCCCGAAAAACTTCCAGGCCTGATAATCAAACAGATTGCTAGAGACTGTATTGATATTTTTCTCCAAGAGAGAGGGGTTAGTCGGGCAGTTCGAGCGATTTTCAAAAAATATGGCATCGCCAAGACAAGTGCCCACAAAAATGGTGAAGATGGAATCTTTCATTGGACACCTGGTGGCTTCAATCGCTGGTTAACTAACCCAGTGTTATGTGGGCATACTGTTTATTTCAAGAAGCTTACCATAGGCAAAGGGAAGCGAAAGCTAAATGACCCAGCTAATTGGCAAATTATCTCTGATACTCATCCTGAACATCGCTTGCTTACTGATGAAGAAGCCACCGAGATTAAGCAAATCATTCAATTTAACTCAAGAGTGGGGCATTTTAGCCTTAATAAAGACCCTTCTCAACCTGAGATTTATCGAGAACATACCTATCAGAGCGGTCTGGTTTTTTGTGATGAATGTGGGTCAAAATGCATCTCGAAGAGTGCTAGGAAAAGACGAGAAGGACATCATTACTATTTTGCCTGTAGGTATGCCGGAATGGGGTGTGGAAACCTCAAATCAACTCGCAAACAAACGATTGAAGATGTCCTAATTAAGACCTTAGTACAGACCTCTGCAACCCTCAGTCAGGAATCCAACGCTCAACGCTTAGCCGTCCCAGAAAAATCAGAGAAGTTGAAGCAATTAGAAGCTCGGCTTGAGGCTCTTGAAAAGATTCCCGGCTTCGACCCTGACCTAGAAAGTCTCAAAGCTAAGACTCGTCAACAAATTACCGAAGAAATTAATCCCTTTTTGTCCGAGTCCCTAGCTTCTAAAACAGCAGAAGAGATTATTCGAGCTGGTAACAACTTAGCCATCTGGCACACCTTGAGTAACGACGATAAGTTCAATATTTACCGCAAAATTGTCCAGCGAATCACTATCTACAACGGAGAAGTTAAATCGGTTGTTCTCAAAATTTCTAACTGAATTCATTGAGGTTTTTATGAATCCACAAGAAACTTTTTTTCTCAATAAGCTGCGCTGTGAAGTAGCCATGCAGCAAGCTTTAAAAGAGTGGCAACCCTCACCCCGCTCTTCAGGAATTGAATGTCCGCGATGCCAATCCCCCAAGATTGTTCGGTATGGTAGCCCTGGGGGTAAGCAACGATACTTCTGCAATGGCTGTCGCCGGGCTTTCACAGAAAGACCAAAAATCGAGTGTCATTGTTTGATTCCTGGTCAACAGCCTCATTGTCAAGACTGCCCACAGTTCAAGGAGTTTTTGGCTCTGGTTGAGCAGAAGGTAGATGGCTTGCGAGGACTGAATCAGCAGGAATTACAAAGCTTCCTTTCCCCATCTTCAGCGATTTCTTAAGCATCGCAGAGCATTTGCCGAGAGAGTCAATCACTTCAAAACAAGAGTCTTTTGCGACGAATCCGACTTTAACTGAGAAGCCGCCATTATGATCAGGTCGTAGAGCTGATCGTCAGACATCCGCTGTATTGCCAGATTGCACCAGTAGCGGTGATACACATCGGGCGGCAACGCATCAATTAGCTTCTCAAAATTTTCCAGAGACACTTCACCCCCGTTCCGCAGCCGAGAGATTTGAGCCTCACTAACACCAGAAGCTTGGCTTAGCTGTTTAGCCGTGAATTTGCAATCATCAAGAGCTTTAAATAAGGCGCTTCTAGGCTTCATGGAAAGATTCTGGCGTGATTGACGCAAATGGTAACTTCGGTATAGTAATCTTGATTTAATTGATAATTTCCTTCAGGCCAATCGTCAGGAATGCTAGCAGTGACGGAGGCACTGCACGTACACCAATCCTAACACCCAACTGACGATGGGTTACAAAGCTGGAGGCAGAAGAGTCGCTCTTCGTAGGCGCAATTATTCTTTGAAGACGCTTTGCTAAGGCAAGAGCTGACACCGAATTATTTCAACGAAGCCAACCGCAACGTGACGGCATTCGACACCAGTAGACCTTAAGGACTACACCAGTGCCGGGAACCCGTTACTCCATCAGCTTGCACGTAGTGGGCTAAAAAATCAGCCCCAACCTTAGAGCCAATGAGGTATGAGGCATCTTTTCTTATCCATATTCCATTAGGACCATTATGACAAAGACAAAAATTCAGGGGAAGTTTTACCCGCTACAGCATGACGAATGGCTTAGAGCTTGCCGAGAACTCACCCCAGCGCAGCGAGACGTGCTGTACTTTGTCAGGACTCTAGATCCTTACGGAGACGGTCTGGACATCTCAATAGCTGAAATAGCGAGGCAGTTATCAACCGATAAGAAAACGGTTCACCGCTCGACGGTTAGCCGTGCCCTCAAAGAACTTGATGCCAAAGGCTTTATTGATATGGAGTTGTTGATGGTCAAGCTCAACATCAAGGCTAAAGGGCTTCATTGTTGCGATAGCGAAGCGTCTACCCTACTCTTCGGGAACGCCTCCGGAGTACGGGATATTTCGCTCTTGGCGACGCAAGGAGCGTCTGAGATAACAGTGTTGCCTACAGACAACGAGCGCGATCGTGACGCAACAGTGTTGCCTACAGACAACAAGCGTGATCATGACGCAACAAGCGTGATCATGACGCAACAAGCGCGATCGCTACGCAACAAACGAGAGCCAGAAGCCTCGCAAAATAAGGATTCAAACTCTCTAAGACTTAATAAGACTTATAAAGACTATATAGACTCTCTCTCTCCAAACCAGAGAGAGAAGTTTTTAGAGTTTGGATTGAGAAAAGCAGCGGAACTACCTAAACCGCCAGCACTTCCCAAAAAGTGGATTGCTCGAAACTGGGAAGAGCTGAGGGAAGAGTTTTTTACCGCATCGTCTCAAACACCAAGCCAGGTTGACCCTGATGAAGCAGAACGAGAGCGGCAAGAACAGATAAACATAGCCCGAAGAGAACTAGCTGAACTGCAAGAACGACAGCAGAGATGGAAAGAGCAGGGTCGGAGGACAAGACGATGATTAATTTCTCCTTCGCCAACAGCCTCCCACCTCAAAACGTTGATGCCGAGGAGTCGATTCTCGGAGGCATTCTGCTCGACCCGGAAGCCATTGGTCGGGTGGCTGACCTTCTTCGTCCGGAAGCCTTTTACATCAATGCTCACAAAGAAATCTACAAAGCTGCCTTAACTCTCCATAACCAGGGTAAGCCGACAGATTTAATGACCGTCACCACTTGGCTGTATGACCATGAATTGTTAGAGAAAGTTGGCGGTCAGAGCAAGTTAGCACAGTTAGTCGATCGCACTGTGTCAGCGGTCAATGTCGATCGCTACGCGGCGCTGGTGATGGATAAGTACCTCCGCCGCCAGCTGATTGGGGCAGGCAACGAGATTGTTCAGTTGGGTCACGAAACATCAATAGAGTTAGAAACTGTCCTTGACCAGGCAGAACAAAAGGTTTTCGGCGTCACTGTCCTGCATGCATCAGAACGCTACCAACTGGAAGACGCCTCACAAATGGGTATCTCTTTGTTCGCCAGCATCGAGACTGGGAAAAGGGCAGGTGAGTTGGTGGGCTGGTACGACCTTGAAGCGTTAACTGGCGGTGTTCACCGCAAGACGCTGACGGTGATTGGGGGTGCGACCTCAATGGGAAAAACCCAGGTCATGCTAGGTTTGAGTCACGCCATTATGACTCAACTCAACCAACCCGTTTTGTTCTTCTCCTGCGAGATGGATAAAGACTCCATTAACCAACGACTCCTCGCTCGTCTTTCAGGCATCGATAACAGCCGCCTATTTAAAGGACCACTGCCTGAAGGCGTAAAAGAGGAGGAGTGGGAGTTGCTAGCGAAAGCCATAGGGATATTTAGCAATTTGCCCTGGATGGTCTACGACGAACCTAACCCGTCGATTGCCACCATTCGCTCTGTTGTCAAGCAGGCGATTTTAAGGCAAGGACAGCTGGGGGCAGTGTTTCTCGACTACGTGCAGATGCTTAGTCTAAGTTCAGCTCAAAAGAACCGCAATCTGGAATTGGGGCAGATCACGCGAGAACTAAGAGCGATCGCGAAAGATTTTGACGTGCCGTTCTACCTTGGCTCTCAGATTAATCGGGAGGTTGAGAAACGCAACAACAAACGCCCGACAAAGGCTGACTTGAGAGACTCTGGGGAGATTGCAGAGGCGGCAGATGCAGTGATTATGCTTTACCGCGACGCTTACTACAGCAAAAATCCCCACGACAAAACGATTGAGTTCATTGTTGACAAAAACCGGATTTATGGAAAAGTGGGTACAGCCCAGATGCTGGTCAACCTGGAAACCTCCAAGTTTATGCCCATTGCTGGCGTTGGGGTACGGGAGAAAAACAGCAATCTCAGTAGCTAACAACAATTTGTGCGATCGCACCCTCGTCAAGGGTTAATTAAGCTTGAGTTGAATAACTTCCTACACGTCACCACCATCCTCTAGCAGTCTTTTTCGCACCCGTTCTAGCGCCTCAATCTCCGCTTGCCATTGGTCAATCAGCTTCGGGTTGCGCTGGCTTTCCGCACGCTGCTGTTCGCGTTGCAGCGCTATTCTCTTTTGCTCGATCGCATCAGTTATAGCCTGGTCCACTATTGCCATATCCCCAGAAGGTGGGGTGACACTCTCCAGTACATTCAACCGCTTTGTCACTGCCGCTAACTGGCTTGGTAAGTGGTCCAGGCTGTCAATTTTTTTTCAACGGTTTCCAAGCGTTTCTTAAGGACTTCTAACTCAGAGTTGATACCAATAGATGAGGTTTTCCCCAAGTAAACCTCAATTGCCTCCAGCAGGACTTGGGAACGGGTACGGCCCGTTGACTGACAAATAGCATCAATCTCTACCAGATATTCCGGTGAAACGCGACACCCGATCATCGGGTTTTCTGCCATGACTCAACCTAAAGATAACGTTGTTAACAACGGGATTGCATAGCTAATAGCTTATAGCTTTGTGATATGTTATCAATGAAAACAGCGTTTTCATGGCGGAAATTTCTCTGAAATCAGAAGCCAGCGCTTCGTTTGCTTCCATACAACCCGCGCTGGCATCTGGCTCCAAGTCAACCAAGGAGACGAATTTAATCATGAACGATTTAGTGATTCACCAGCAAGTTATTGAGCTAGCTGGTGTAAGTGTTGGCATTGTTCATCAGGAAGACGGTAGTCCACAGTACCCTCCTAAGTTTTCTCTTGGGGATGAAGTCGTTTGGGCTTATGTAAAAGCCCACGACTACGGAACGATCGTAGACCGCGTGTGGACCACTGAAACTGTCCATAAGGTGACCGGCTGGCATTACCTGGTACGCTTGCATTCCAATAGCTTTAGCTATTCCTTCTGCAAAGAGGATTGGGCTTACGAACAAGACCTCCAATTGTTAGAAGAGTTCAAATTGCCGGGAGGTGAACCCCTTGGGTAGAGAGAATGAGGAGACGGTAGCTTTCCAGAACTGGCTGTGGGGTCGCATATCTCCTGAAGATTTTGCCATCATTTGGGCACCTGTGAGCTATAGGGAAATTGGGCTGCTGTGCGGAGTTTCCGCCTCGACTGTACAGCACTGGTTTTCTGACCCCACCACTACTTCCCACCGAGAGCCAGGAGATAGACCTCAACGCCTGCTAGCGCTTGTGGACTGGTGGTTGAGAACGTTCAATTTCACTCCCATGCAGCTCCTAGCACAATTTGAGCAATATGAAAAGCAGTGCTTGCTCGAATAAACCGTCATCAGGGCGTTTTTTTTCAGAGGCATCAGGATTTAAGGTGACGGTTGGCAAGTTTAATCTCCTGGCTAAAAGGAGTCGTCAACCTGTTGCACTTCTAAGAAAACAGAATGGTTTCTTGCATGTACAAGGAGCGATCGCGCTCCGAAGGAGCTTTTGTTGAGTTCAAACGGATGCCTATGAAACAGTTTGTGTGAAAAACGTATCGTCTTCTATTTGATCGCAAACATTTAAGGCGATCGCCATGCCAGAAAGTGACGGAGCGCTCTCGCGCTAGCGAGTAAAGCAAGGCAGATCGCCTTTCCTATGAACCCTTTCCTCAAAACCAAAAGCGCTTGAGTTGCATCATACGGCGCTCATCCCCATTCGTAATCAAACCAAACTACAGATGAAGCATCGCGATTGGCTTCGCCTATTGGCTGAAGGCGAGAACATTTGTGCTGCTTTAAGGCAGCAGGGTTATCAATGCCGCAAACAAACTCGACGCCTTTCCTGGAAGGTACTCAAAGAGGGTCACGCCTACGTGCTGACCTGGCTCCCCGCGCCGGTGGGCGATTGGAGCCTATTGCCCAACGATACTAACCCAGCACGACAAAAGATTTGGGCAATTGTGCAGAGCCTGCTCGTACCTGAGAAGGGGGAAGTCATGACGCCTCAACGATTTCAACAACCTCAACCCGAAGATTTGACGCGTCCTTGGGCGATTGTCCGACTGTTACCCAACCTGAGACGCTACACCGTTGCGAGGTTTGTCAATCGTCAAGATGCTGATGACCACATGCGATTTTTGCATCGATTCATGCCAGCCGCTGATTTTGAGATAGTTTTTGACGTTCCCGACACCGGAGAACGAGATGACCGAGCTTAACACCCTTTCCCAAGCACCTAGAACCCTACGCGTGAACGCAAAATAACAAACCCGTTAAATTGCTGCAAGCGATGCAGCAAGAAGCGCCTCAACCCCTCTTAACTCCCGTAGGAAGAATCCTCCAACGACTCAAGTGCTGCTTCTGCCTTCATGTCGCCTTTGATAATTTTCCCGACCTCCCGCACCGGCGATAGCATTGATAATGAAGACACAGCCCCCAAAACTTGTTCGGGTTTGATTTCCAGGTAGGACTGGAGCTGTGACAAAACACGGTGTCCTGACACATCAGCAATAACACGAAGTGGGATGCCAGCATTACTCATTTGGGTTAGGGCAGTCCTTCGGAACGAGTGGGTGCTGGCTCCTTCAATATCGACTCGCCTGCAAGCTTTTCTGAGAATCCTGGCGGCGGAGTCGGGGTGAAGGTGTCCTTGATTGAAGCGACCGGGGAAGAGGTACGCGCTCTCGTCGCTGGGCTGGTAGGCGCTCAAGATGACTCGTAAATCCTCTATCACTGGGATTGTCCTTGTGGCGAGTTTCCCTTTAGTATTGCTTTTGCGGATTAGTAAATGGGGTCGGACTCGGCTTTGGCGATCGAAAACGTCTATTGTATAAAGGCTGCAAGCTTCATTGACGCGACAACTGGTAAAAAGCATGATGGCGAACAAGGCACGGTCTTTGGGAGTTTGTAACCCCTCGCAAAAGAGCCGCTGGATTTCCTCAAAGCTTAGAATCTTCCCCTTGCCAAACCCTGCAATTTTCATCCTGCACCGCAGTTAGACACAACGAAGAGAGCCGAAAGCCTGGGACTCCGGCGATAAATAAAGAATCAAGACTATTGAATCTAGATTCTATAATTAATTGGGAACAGATATAACGAAATCGCTCTGACTCGTGACCCTAATCGTGGCGGTATTCAATATGAAGGGAGGGGTGGGGAAATCAACCACTACCTACAACCTGGCTGTGGGTCTAGTCAGGTTCAAACAGCAGCGGGTATTGCTGATCGATATTGACCCCCAGGGGAACTCCGGAGCGGCGCTGGGGATTCCCATCTGGCAGCTAAGCGTGCAGCTCAAAGATGTTTTGCAGCGGCGGGTTCCCATTACTGACGTTGTGGTGAAGGCATCGAGTGGTGTTGATGTTGTACCGTCTAACATTACCCTGGCTGAAGAGGAAATTCCGATTTCGGGAATGCCCGGTCGAGAGGTGCTGCTAAAAAAAGCTCTAGCACCCCTGTTAGAGAAGTATGACTTCATCCTGATCGATTGTCCTCCCAACGTGGGGGTATTTGCGGTCAACGCACTGATGGCGAGTGATGGAGTGATAATCCCCGTAGACATGAGTTACTTAGGACTATTGGGGATAAGGGGCATCGAACGGGCGCTAACCTTAATTCGAGAGCATTTAGACCATCCAGTACGCATCGCGGGGGTGTTGGCGACCCGCTTTGATGGCAGGAACAACCTCTCCAAAGAGGTTTTTGCTTCGCTCAAAAGTCACTTTGGCGACCAGATGTTCAAGAGCGTGATTCCAGAGACGGTGAAGTTGCGGGAGGCACCTTCCCATTCAGAATCGATTTTCGAGTATGACCCTGGAGGACAGGGGGCAAAGGCGTATCGTGAATTAGTTGAAGAGGTATACCAATGGCAGTGAGTAAGAGTAAGTCACGCTCGGTTTTGGGCGACAATCCTTTGTCACAGGGGATTTTCAGCAAGACGGAAACAGAGACTCCAGCTCAACCCCCAGAGCCAAAAACTCAAGAAGCTAGAATAAAAAATAAAGAGTCTAGAGTAAATAATCAAGAATCTAGATTCTTGAAAAGAGGAGAGAGGGAGGCAGTGAACCTGCGTCTTCCTATAGAGTTGAACGACTGGCTAAACGAACTGCTAAAACTTGGGAAACGGCGGCACGGTTCTAAAGTTCCCAAAGAAGTTTGGGTGCAAGCGGCTCTGGAATTGTTCAAAGCGATGCCCGTGAACTGGGAGGAGATTGACTCTGAGGAGAGTCTACGGGAGACACTCTTTAATCTAGAATCTAGAATAAAGAATCTAGACCCATAGGTTTCCAGTTAAATCATGGGGGTCGCTACAGCTAGAACGTAATGCATATAAGCTTTCTGGGCTTAGCGTACATTTCTGTTCCATTGCTACTCACGCGCCTGAAACGACTGAGGGAAATCCAACTCCCTGCCGAGCAAGAACCTGCCGAGACGGCGATGCTTATTTTTTCTTCAAAAAATAATTCACTTTCATATTTGGCTGACATAAATAATTAAATTTTTATTGACATCCCCCTTAAGGAGGATGTTAGATTCGTAGCGGACATTACAAATTCATAATTCGACTTTTTTGACTTTGGACAAAAAGAGCGATAGTTCGCTGTCGTACTCGTGAACTATCGCTCAGATTAATTAAATACTACTCAACTTTTTTAGGCAGCAGTAATCCCCAATATGATTTCACTGCCAGATGTCACGATTGCCAGCAAAATCTACGAAAGTGCTAATTCCCTTGTATACCGAGGCATCTTCAAGAAAAATCGGCAACCTGTGATTTTGAAACTCCTCAAAGAGGATTATCCCACGCCTGCCGAACTCTACCGCTATCAACAGGAATATGAAATCACTCGTAGTCTTAACTTAGAGGGAGCGATAAAAGCCTACGAGTTGAGAAAATACCAGAATACCCAAGTCATGTTGTTGGAGGATTTTGGTGGAGAGGCCTTAAAAAAACTGCTGGAAAACCGTCCCTTTTCTTTACCAGAGTTCCTCCACCTTGCCATCCAAATCGTAGATGCTTTAGGCAAAATTCATCAAAACAAGGTCATTCACAAAGATATCAATCCATCTAACATTGTCTTGAATCCTCAAACAGGACAATTAAAAATTATTGACTTTGGCTTATCTACTCTTCTATCCCAAGAGAATCTCAGCCTCACTAGTCCTAATGTTCTAGAAGGGACATTGACTTATATGTCTCCCGAACAAACAGGTCGGATGAATCGTTCACTTGACTACCGCAGCGATTTTTATTCTCTTGGCGTCACTTTCTATGAATTGCTAACCGCTCGGCTTCCTTTTGAATCCGTCGATGCACTTGAGTTAGTGCATTGCCATATTGCCAAACAACCGATACCTCCTCATGAAATCAATCTAGAAATTCCGTTGACTGTCTCAGAACTTGTCATGAAGTTAATGGCAAAAACGGCGGAAGAACGATATCAAAGTGCTTGGGGAATCAAAGCAGATTTAGAAACTTGTCTTACTCAATATAAAAACGGTGCAATCTCAAGGTTTACTTTGGGATGCCAAGATATTTCTCCTCAATTGCAAATCCCTCAAAAACTTTACGGGAGAGAACCGCAGATTGAGAGTTTATTGACTGCCTTTGAGCGAACAAGTCTTGGGCAAACTGAACTCATGCTAATTTCTGGATATTCGGGTATTGGAAAATCAGCTTTAGTTCAGGAACTCTACAAGCTCATTACTGAAAAACGCGGATACTTTATTACCGGAAAATTTGACCAGCTTCTCCGCGATATTCCCTACCAGGCATTGGTGGCTGCGGTTCAAGAATTGGTGCGGCAATTGCTCACCGAAACAGAACTCCAATTACAACAGTGGCGAGAGAAGATTCGACGCGCTTTAGGAGAAAACGGACAAATTATTATTGATGTCATTCCAGAAGTTGAACTGATTATTGGCAAACAACCTGCTGTCCCCGAATTACCTCCAACAGAAGCACAAAATCGGTTTAATTTAGTTTTTCAGAAGTTTATTCAAGTCTTTTGTCAAAGAGAGCATCCCCTTGTCCTATTTCTAGACGACCTTCAGTGGACAGACAGTGCTACACTGCAATTGCTCCAGCTGATAATGACCCATGCTAATACTCAATATCTGTTTTTGATTGGGGCTTATCGAGATAACGAAGTCAGTGCAACTCATCCTGCCATGCTGACTTTATCGGAGATGAAAAAGCAAGGGGTAGCAGTTAATCATCTCTCCCTTTTACCTCTAAATTTAAGCCAGGTTAATGAATTCATTGCAGATACACTGAAGACTGAGTGCATCCATACTCAAAAATTAGCCGATTTGGTTTGGAAAAAAACACAGGGAAATCCTTTTTTTATCAAAGAGTTTCTCAAGTCGCTTTATGCAAAGCAATTTCTAAAATTTGATACTAATGCTGGGACTTGGTCTTGGGATTTAGAACAAGTAATAACTAGGAACATAACTGATAATGTTGTTGAATTAATGACCGAAAAAATTCAACAATTATCAGAGACAGCACAAAATCTTTTACAATTAGCCGCTTGTATTGGCAATCAATTTGATTTGAAAACGCTTTCAATCATCAATGAAAAGCCTCAAAAAGAAACGGCTAATGAATTATGGGATGCCATTCAAGCGGGATTGATATTACCCATCGGCGATGACTACAAGTTTATTGAAACAGACCGAGACGCGAATGAATTAAAAATTACTTATAAATTTGCTCATGACCGCATCCAGCAAGCTGCCTATTCCCTCATTCCCTCAAACGACAAGCAAGCCGTTCACTGGCAAGTCGGACAACTGTTACTACACAATACCCCACAACAGGTACTCCCACAAAATATTTTTGATATCGTCAATCAACTTAACTTCGGGATTGAAGCAATTGACGTTCAATTAGAACGAGATAAAGTGGCTCAACTAAATCTCATTGCTGGTAAAAAATCGAAGGCAGCCTCGGCTTATGAACCTGCCTGGAATTACTTAAAATTTGGCAGGAGTTGTCTTAGTGCAGATAGCTGGAACAGTCAGTATGAATTAACCCTGGACCTATATGTGGAAGCCGTCGAGGTAGCGAGTTCGCAGGGCAACTTTGAGGAAATGGAAGGATTGGCTTCTGTTGTGCTACAACAAGCGACTTCGTTGCTAGACAAAGTGAAAGTTTATGAAGCAAAAATTCAATCTTATACCACCCAAAACAAACCTCAGGAAGCCATTTCAACTGCATTATCAGTATTAAAGCTGTTGGGAATTCACTTTCCCAACAAACCAACAAAATTAAATATCTTACTTGAACTAGCGAGGACAAAGTTAAGCTTGGTAGGGAAGCGAATCGAGGACTTAATCGACCTGCCAGTGATGACTGACCCTTATAAGCTAGCAGCGATGCGTATCTTAGCAGGCGTGGTTTCTGCTGCCCATTTTGCCACACCTGAATTGCTGCCGCTGCTTGTGTTGAAACAAGTCAATTTATCAATCAAATATGGGAATACTGCTGCGTCTTCTTGTGCCTATGCGACTTACGGACTGATTCTGTCTGGGGAAGTCGTAGGAGACATTGAGACGGGTTATCAATTTGGTCAACTGGCTCTCTTGTTACTCGATAAATTTAATGCTAAAGAACTCAAAGCCAGAACACTGCTTATTGTTAATTACTTTATCAAGCATTGGAAAGAGCATCTTAGGGAAACCTTGACCCCTTTGCGGGAGGCTTACTCCATTGGATTAGAAACTGGAGATTTAGAATACGCGGCTTATGCAGCTTGCGTATACTCCTACCATTCCTATGTATTGGGTAAGGACTTGGCAACAGTCGAGCGAGAGATGGCAATGTACAGTCATACCCTTAGCCAACTGGGGCAAGAAACAGCTTTTTATTATAACAAACTCAATCGACAGGTTGTATTGAACTTGATGGGTAGGGCTGAAGATAAATGCAGTTTAATCGGTGAAAGCTATGACGAAGTAAAAATGCTACCTTTGCATCAGTCGGCAAATGCTCAAAATCTTTGTCGCTCCCTCTATTTTTACAAGTTAGTTCTCTGTTATCTTTTCCAAAACTATCAGCAGGCTCTGGAAAATGCGAAGTTAGCCGAAGAATATAGCGATAGTTCTGTAGGCACCATACCTCTCTACCATTTCTACAATTCTTTAGTTCATCTGGCTATCTATTGCGATGTCTCCGATTCTGAGCAAAAGCGCATTCTCAAGAAAGTGAAAGCCAATCAGAAAAAGATAAAAAAATGGGCGCAGTTTGCTCCAATGACTCATCTGCATAAATTCTACCTAGTGGAGGCAGAGCGGCATCGAGTCTTGGGTGAAACGACTAAGGCGATTGAATGCTACGATCGCGCTATTGCCTTAGCCAAAGAGAACGACTATCTCAACGAAGAAGCTTTGGCGAATGAACTAGCTGGCAAATTTTACCAGGCTTGGGGAAAAGAGCAAGTTGCCCAAGCCTATATTACAAATGCTTACTATTGCTATCTTCGTTGGGGGGCAACTGCTAAAATAAAGAATTTAGAAGAGCGCTATCCTCAACTTTTGCAGCGCTTTACGAAAACCAATATGTCCAGAGATTCGCGCCACAGTCTATCGAGTACCTCTGGCAGTACTTCAGGTGAAGTCCTGGATTTGGCAGCACTGATGAAAGCATCCCAGGCAATTGCCAGTGAGATTGAGCTAGATAAACTCCTCACAACTTTGATGAAAATCCTGCTGGAAAGCTCTGGGGCACAAACAGGTTCCTTAATTCTAGAATCTCTTGGAGAGCTGCGAGTAGAAGCATCAGGAGATGCTAACTCAAAGCAGGTGAGGGTGTTGCAATCAACTCCCATCGAAACTTGCCTGCCTGCATCAATTATTTACTATGTTGCCAGGACTCAGGAAGGATTGATTGAAAGCGATGTTGCCCGTGAAGGCAGATTTACTCAAGATGCTTATATCAAAACCCACCAGCCCAAGTCAATTCTTTGTGCGCCACTGCTCAATCAGGGACAATTGATTGGGATTGTCTACCTGGAAAATAATTTAGCCGATGGCGTCTTTACACCCGATCGCTTGGAAGTAATTCAACTATTATCAACACAAGCGGCGATCGCACTGACCAATGCTAGACTCTATACTCAAGTCCAATCGACGCAAAATCGTCTGAATAAATTTCTCAATGCCCTCCCCTTGGGCATATCCGTTCATGATGCCAAAGGACAACTGGTTTATGCCAATCCAGTTTCACAGCAGCTACTGAATGTTCAAGATTTACCCAAAGCCGAAACCGAGCAACAACAAGAAACCTATGGCGTTTATCGGGCAGGCACCGGGGAGATGTACCCAGTGGAACAGCTTCCCCTGGTGCGCTCTCTGGGGGGTGAAACAGCACGGGCAGATGACTTGGAACTGCACTACAGTGAGCGAATCGTTCCCTTAGAAGTAACCAGTACGCCAATTTTCGATGAGACGGGGGGTGTAGAATATGCGATCGCAGCCTTTCAAGATATTAGCGATCGCAAGCAAGCTGAGAAAGCACTCATCGAAAATGTCCGCTTAGAACAGGAAATTGCAGTTCGCAAAAAAGCCGAAGCAGAACTCGAACGGGCAAAAGACGCTGCTGAAGCTGCCAACCGCGCTAAAAGTACGTTCCTTGCCAACATGAGTCATGAGTTGCGAACTCCCCTGAATGCGATTCTCGGCTTTTCCCAACTGATGAATCAAGACGCCAATCTCTCAACCGAACAAAAAGAGAACCTTGGCATTATTCATCGCAGTGGAGAGCATTTGTTAACTCTCATTAACCAAGTGCTTGACTTGTCCAAAGTCGAAGCTGGATGCATGGCTAAGAACGAAACGAACTTCGACATCCATTACTTACTGGCTGATATCGAAGATATGTTTGCGTTAAAAGCCCAAGATAAAGGCTTAGAGTTGCGATTTAACTGTGCTGCCGATGTTCCTAAATATATCCGCACCGATGAAGTTAAGCTGCGACAAGTGCTAATTAATTTAATCGGTAATGCGATTAAATTTACCTCCTCTGGGGGTGTGTCAGTCAAAGTGGAATCCAGAGCAGAGGTGCCCAGAGGCAGAGGGGCAGAGGGGCAGAGGGGCTGGGGAGAAAAAACTAACAAACAACAAACAACAAACAACAAACAACAAACAACTATTACCTTTGAAGTCAAAGACACGGGAGTTGGCATTGCGGCAGACGAACTGGAGAAACTATTTAAACCCTTCGTGCAAACAGCATCCGGACAAAGAATGCAGCAAGGAACGGGCTTAGGACTGACGATAACGCATCAATTTGTTCGCTTGATGGGGGGTGAAATCACCGCCATTAGTCGCGGTAAAGCCTTCACGCCGGGAATGCCTCTTAGGGAATTTTTAGACGAAACAACGGGTACAACCTTTAAATTTGAGATTCCCGTGGATAAGAGTCATGCCAGTGAAATTGAAAACCAACCCCAAAACCGTCGCGTCGTTGCCTTAGCTCCCAACCAACCCCAATATCGAATCCTGGTAGTCGATGATAGAGAGTACAATCGGCATCTGTTAGTTAAACTCCTTAAACCTCTGGGTTTTGAAGTACAAGAAGCAACGAACGGAACTGAAGCCATTGAAATTTGGGATTCCTACTCACCGCATTTGATTTGGATGGATATGCGAATGCCGGTGATGGATGGTTATGAAGCCACGAAACGCATTAAGAGCACGACTAAAGGGCAAGCTACTGCTGTCATTGCCTTGACTGCCAGTGTGTGGGAAGAAGAAAAGGCGGTGATTTTGTCGGCTGGTTGCGATGATTTTGTGCGAAAACCGTTCCACAAAGAAGCCATCTTTGACATGATGGCTAAACATTTGGGAGTCCGTTATCTTTATCAGGAGCAAGAGTCACCGTCCCGCCCTGCTCCTGTGGCTGTAGAACCGTTAAATTTAGCGGATTTATTAGCAGCAATGCCAAAAAAATGGATTGTAAAATTGCATGAAGCCGCTCTTGACGCGGATGCGGAATTAGTCTACCAAATCCTTACAGAAGTTCCCGAATCTCATGCTTTGGTTCGTCAGACTTGCAAAGGTTGGGTGAAGAAGTTTCAGTTTGAAAAGATTCTGGATTTAACTGAACCGTTGGTCGGTTGATACACTCTCAAGTCTTTTTAAGCTCATCCCCCGACTAAAGTACGGGGGATTTCACGTTAATAGTTAGTAGTTAGTAGTTAGTAGGGGACTATTTATGCATCAAACCGAAAATATGCATCAATCGCCTCCTACTAACTACTAACCCTTAACCACTAACGGCGGCGCGACGTTTCCTCCCCCGCCTAGAAGTCGGGGGCTTCCACGCCGCCAATCCGGTGATTTTTGATTGGTTCTCTTTCCATCTCCCCTGCTCCCCTGCCCCCGTACCCCCCTGCTCCTCTACCCCCCTACCCCCCTGCTCCTCGCAATCTCCTCACTTGTACCAAACCCCGTAAATTGACGCACGTAAGGTTCATGGAATGCCAAAATGATGTCCTGCTTAGGTACTCCCATTTCGACTAGCCGATTGGCAATTCCTTCTTCCGTGCCATCATGCTGAATCCAGATTTTTCCGCCTTTGATATCAAGATGCAGAATACAGCCAAAATCGCGTTTATCTCCACGCCACCCCACATAAAGCAGTTGGTAGTGATCGTGCTCAGAATCAAAAATAGTTTGCACCTCATACTCTTGCGCGTTTTTTTGCATTGAAGAGCGTTGGGCACGCTCTGATAGGAGATGTCGAATATATTGCCGATATTGCTCTACAGCCATCGGGTAATAACCTCCTGTTGCACATCATAAGTAACCAATCGCAGTTGATATCGCTCAACCGCCGCTGCAATGAACCGCCGTTGAAAGAAACTTTCATAAATTGGTACACGCACCGCTAAGTAAAGTTGGCGATTGGGTTCAATTTGTGAGAGCGCATCCCGGTAGTTCAGAAATTGTCCCAGTGCAGTGTGAAACTCTGAAACATTGGACGGACTAATAAAACTTTTAACCTCCACGGCGATTTTTCGCCCCTCCAGCTCCGCAGCCAAGAGTTGTTCTGCCGCTAAATCAATCTCAAAATCTACATCATCAACATTAATTTCATAAGGGTCAGCCGTAATCTTCCAACC
>DATNPC010000204.1:0-3115 GCA_036703375.1 Allocoleopsis sp. | reverse complement strand
TCCCCGTGATTGCCTTCACTGCCCGTTAATCCGAACATTCTCTCTTTGAGAATGGCATCTTCTCCATTCCAAAGTGCGATCGCAAAACACAGTCGCTGATGGTTATCGGAAATTCCAGCAATACCATCTTCTCCCCAACGGTACGTGCGAGAGCGAGCTTGATCGTGGGTGAAGTAGTCCCACGCTTCTCCCGTTGCGCTGTAATCTTCCCGCACAGTTCCCCATTGGCGTTCGCTTAAATAAGGCCCCCACCGTTTCCAGTACGCTTTGCGTTCCCGATCTTCTGCTAGTCTTGCTTCTTCTTGAGTCATAGTGATTTTAGATTCTAGAGTTTGGATGTTTGCAGGTATTGTTTTTTGATGACTAGACCTGTGAAATATAGTCTCCTTGTATCCTGGAGTGTGAGCGATACGCTCATGAAAAGCTTTGGCAAAAGTCGATTTTCGCCCCCCTAGCCCCCCAACTTTGGGGGGAACCTGAATTCAAAGTCCCCCAGAATTGGGGGATTTAGGGGGCTTCCATGATGTAAGTCATATGTCTACTGTTCCTGATAGTTCCAAAGCAGTCCACCATCCACAAAGAAGGTCGTACCTGTCACGTAATCAGCATCGGATGAGGCGAGAAATGCAACCAGGGAAGCGATATCAGATGGTTGACCCAAGCGTCCCAGGGGAATATTTTTGACTAAAGCACCGAGTTTTTCCGGGTCGTTCAACAGCTTGGTATTGATGGGCGTTTCAATTGCTCCGGGTGCCACATTATTAATCGTGATTCCGTAGGCACCCAGCTCAACCGCGAGATTACGCATCATCATCTTCACTCCTCCCTTGCTGGCACAGTAAGCCGTGAAGTGCGGAAATGGCAGTTCTTCATGCACAGAACTGATGTTAATAATCTTACCGGGTCGTTTAGTCTCCAGCAGGTGTTGCGCGATCGCTTGGGTTGCGAAAAATACGCCTTTGAGGTTGACGTTGAGGACGGCATCGTAGTCTGCTTCTGTCACGTCCCAAAACGAAGCGTTCTTCTCAATCCCTGCGTTATTGACTAAAATATCGAGTCTGCCAAAGCGATCGATCGCTTCGGCAATCATCTGGCGCACGTCACTCACAATCCCTAAATCTGCCTTAATAACGTGGCCTTGGCGTCCAGCGGCTTCTACTTTCGATTTCGTTTCTTCAGCACCTTCCGGATGAGAGCGATAGTCGATCGCAATATCTGCACCGTCTTGAGCGAGGCGCACGGCAATCGCTTGACCAATTCCCTGACTGCTACCCGTTACCAGGGCGACTTTACCTTCTAGTTTCATGCAAGCTCTCCTATCGGACTTGTGGGATACTCAACCCCTTAGAGTCATGGTTCACCCTGAATCTGTTCTAAAGTCCAAATGAGAGTTGTCTGAAATTACCTGAGCGCCAGTTGAGACTGACACTCAAGACACGCAGACATTTGCTGGACATCGCCCACTGGTATGCGATCGCCTATTCAGTAGAACTGCCCCTTGCTAATCTAATGTTAAATCTCTCTGTAACCACAGATACAAGGCAGTTTTATATAACTTCTACTTTAGGTAGAAGAGGAAATCTAATCGATAGAGTAAGCTTTAATTCGGTAATTGCTAGAAAACACGAGCATTTGCTGCTGATAGGAGAATTGGCTCTTGGTGTATAAACCAAGAGCTTTTTATCAGAGAAACACTGTAAAAGCCTCACATTTTTAGTCGTTGAAGTACCAATTTGACAATTTATTAACCCAACGATAGTGAATTGTCATCCTCGTTGTCGTTTCGTTCAGTCAGTGACCAGCGAGCAATCAGTTCGGTTAAACGGTAATAGGCTGCTCTGGGTTGCGTTTCTGTTGAATTTCCTCTATTGCATTGTGGTAATTGAGGGCTAATGAATTCCAGGGAGATAAATCGGGAGGAAATACAAAGATTTCCGTACCGTGAAGTAAGGCTCTGCGATAGAGTTTTATAGCCTCCGCTAAGCAGGTAATCGTAATGGGAACCCATCGGTCTTCATAAGCACAGATTATGACTTGGTTTGCCTTGCAAGCTTCTAAGGGTAGTGAATTTTTCCAGGGTGAAACCACGTTCCTTTACTCTCCGCTTCAGTCTGTGTATATAAAATCCTTTAATGTTATTGATTATTGACATAGTGAAGGAGTGCTAAGGCTCTGTCTTTGGAAGTAGATCGTTAAACTATTGCTTAGCTCATTGAGTCAGTAATACATAAGGAATACAGGGTATTTTTATGCAATACATTAAACGGTTTATGTATTACAATCTGACATGAAACTAACTCCAAAGATTGATAATCCTGCAAGGAACTTGAACAAAAATCTTTCTATTGATATATTGCCTTTGGTAGATATCAAAATGTCTGTATAACAGTCAAAAAAGTATATAACCGCACAGAAATTTAAGGCTTATTGCTCGTGGATTCGCATTGGCACAATCCGCTGCCTCTAGGAGAGTATGCTACTGTTACTGCTGTGATCTACTTTCACAGCGATTTCTGGATTCCCATTACATGTTTCAGTTATAGTGAAGCGATCGCGCTTTACCATAAGGCATTACCCAAGGGGAAGGAAATTTTGGTATTTCCTCCTGGTTTAGAGCTTGAAACTAAAAATATTTTTTTAACTGAATCTCCGAGGTGGCTTGATCAACTAGCATCTGAACTAGTCTAAAAAACAGAACGACTAGCATTCAGCTGCTAACTAGCACTAAAAAAACCTTGGCACTCGCGACCAAGGCTCTAAGTTTGGGAATCAATCTATGTAAAGTAGTCGTTACCAGGGTATTAATTCTTCTGCTGGAATTTCTTCCATCCTCAGTTAGAAATTGATTTCTGCAATTGGGTAGGTGCCTGATGGCAAACTTGAGGGTTTTTCTCAAAACCCTCAATTCCTATCCAGAGTCTTCCCGTACCCCTGTGTCCCGTCAGCCTAAATCGCCAATTGAATGCTTAACAACTTATCTCTCCATTCCTGACGCGATCGCGATCGCTTTATGTAAAATTTGTTACATTATGTATAGCAATCGATGTAACTCTTAACTGGTGACAGTTGTTAATCTGGTCTATAGATTAACCATCCTGGTTTATAGAATTTGATA
>DATNPC010000203.1:0-10617 GCA_036703375.1 Allocoleopsis sp. | reverse complement strand
CCCTCAATGCCCTTTGGGAAAGCATTATTCAGGAAGCCCAGCGCTATACAGAAGAAGCGTTTTCCCGCCTCAATGCCATCTTCCAGCAACGCTTGTCGATTTTATGTTCTTCAAAACACTGCCCAGGAGATAGCTAGATCGAACAATTCCATGCTTTGGCTCATAGTTCGTCTGGGACTTACCAAATTTTGCTTAAGTCCAGAACAAATCCGGGTAATACTGAATCGCCGCTAACGGTAGCCGGATTATCCAAACAGTCCACAGCTACTCCGGGACGGTAGATATAAACCTGTTGATTTTTGCGATCGATCAGCCATCCTAAAAGCGCACCGTTGTCAATATACTCCTGCATCTTAGCCAGTGGGAGTAAAAACGGGGCAACCACGGGGGGATTGCCCCTACAGATTGCGTTCGCGCGTGAGTCTTGACTTAATGAATCACAGTTGTTGTTTTTTGCCCGCCATTGAGCGTGGCTTGCAGTAGCAGCATCCCCTGCGGTAGCCTGCCCGTTCTCAGCCATTCATCCATAATGGCTGGAGTCTGGACGCGGTTGAGTTTTTCCCGCAATTCTTCTCCCTCTAGGATTTCTTTGTACAAGAGAGCTTGGGCTGTCTCTTCGAGCAGTTCCCGATTTTTGTCTAAAATCACCAAGGCAATGTGATGTGCGCTATCGACAATCTCCTTGACTTCTCGGTCGATTTCCTCGGCGAGTTTGGGGCTAACCGAACGACGAGGGTTGGTCAACCCTTCGAGATACTGGTGTTGAATCTTTTCAAAGGCAATAGGCCCGAGGCGATCGCTCATACCATAGAGGGTAACAAAGCGATCGGCAAGGTCAGTGGCTTTTTGGATATCATCGCTTGCTCCCGTCGATACCCGACCAAACATCAATTCTTCGGCGGAGCGTCCCCCTAACAGCGTTGCAATCCGACCGCGAATTTCATCTTCTATCATCAAAAAGCGGTCTTCTTCGGGTAATTGCAGCGTGTATCCCAACGCACCGACACTCCGAGGCACGACCGAAATCTTCTCCACTGTACCTGCCCCTGGCATCAGCGCCCCGATGAGGGCATGACCGACTTCATGATAAGCAACAGTTTTTTTCTCAATTTCATTCAAAACGCGGGACTTTTTCTCTAACCCTGTCAGGATTCGCTCGATCGCTTCGTTGAAATCAGCCATAGTTACAGCATCCCGATTTCGTCGTGCCGCGAGCAGCGCAGCCTCATTCACCAGATTAGCCAAATCAGCTCCTGCAAACCCTGGCGTGCGGATTGCAAGCTTCACTAAATCGACATCTTCTGCCAATCGGACAGTTCTAGCATGCACGTTCAAAATCGCTTCTCGACCAATTTTATCCGGGCGATCCACCACCACTTGGCGATCGAAGCGGCCGGGACGCAGTAATGCTGGGTCTAACACTTCCGGACGGTTGGTGGCAGCTAGTAGAATGACACCAGTATTTGTCTCAAAACCATCGAGTTCGGAGAGTAATTGGTTGAGCGTCTGTTCCCGCTCGTCATTGCCACCCAGGAGAGGGCCAGCACCCGCACGAGACTTGCCTAGGGCATCCAATTCATCGATAAAAACTAGACAAGGCGCTTGTTGCTTCGCCTGTTCAAATAAATCGCGAACTCGCGATGCGCCAATGCCAACGAATAATTCAATAAACTCGGAACCCGAAATACTAAAGAACGGAACTCCTGCTTCACCTGCGATCGCTTTCGCTAATAGCGTCTTACCCGTTCCCGGTGGCCCGACTAACAAAACCCCTTTAGGAATTTTCGCACCCAAACGGGTATACTTGACTCGATGCTTGAGAAAATCCACAATCTCTTGCAGTTCTGCCTTGGCTTCATCCACCCCCGCCACATCATCGAAGGTGACGCCAGTACTGCCTTCTGAATAAATCCGAGCTTTGCTTTTCCCCACCGTTAACGCCGCAGGCCCACCCGCCTGAGTGCGAGCTAATAACCACAGCCAGATGCCAAAGAAGATCAGGGGCGGCACGATCCAACCCAGTAAGGTGGCAATCCAGCTATTACCATTCGGGGATGAAGCGGAAAATTGGACGTGATGCTCGCGCAGCAGTTTGGGCAATTCTACATCGTTCGCCACAGGAGTCGTGACAAATGTCGGATTGGAGGGAGTATCGGATTTCGGAGCGGGTTGCTCGACGGTTTTATCGGCTTTCAGAATAAACTCGATGCGATCGGAACCGATTGTCGCGCTCTTGACCTTACCCGCTTCTACGCGATCGATAAAATCGCTGTAAGGTACCCGTGGCGATTCAGCCATCCGAGAGAAAAAGAGATTGAGCAGGATGAGCCACGTTAAGAGGATGAGGATGCTACGGTTAAAGTACCTCGGTTCAGTGGCTTTGGTCGAGCGATTGGGATCGTTATCAAGAGGCATGGTCGAGCGCTCCTTAGGGCATCAGAGGGGCTGAACGCTGTGGGCTAGAGGTTATACCATTTTGGATTTGAGATTTTGGAGGCTTCGCCAGGAGGTCGTTTCAGTACTTTCAATGCGATCGCTCTCAACCGAAATGGTACGATACCGTTTCACTTTACGTTGGCATGGAGGCGGGGGAACTCCTAGCCCGTCAGTTCCCAGCCTCTAGTCTCTTTGCACGAGCACTTTTAAATCTTGCTGCTCGACGGGAAGAAGGAAGCGATCGCACCATTGGGCAGTCAGGTTGGCAACATCTTCTACCACGCCTGATACCTGACATCGCTGCATCGCTCCAGGTATGACTTCCAGCTGATGTTCAGTATGAAGTTGCATCAGGGCTGCCTGATTCAGGGCAACATGCGGTAAATCATCTCCAGCAGCAATCAGGAGCGTGGGAACTTGGACGCGAGACAGCGCCGAACCCGCTAAATCGGGTCGTCCCTGCCAAGAGACGATCGCTCCCACGGCTTCGGGGCGTTCTAATGCGGCTAAAATCGCTGCACCACTATCGGTACTAGTCACCAAATAACCAATCCTCAGATTTTGGGTGGCTGGGTTTTCCAGCAACCAATCTGTAACACCCACGAGTCGCTCGGCGAGTAAGCCTAGGTCAAAGTGCAAGTACCTCATCCATCGGTCGATCGCTTGTTCGTGGGGTGTGAGCAGATCGATCGTTAGGGTTCCTAGTCGCGCTTGATGCAGGATGTGTGCAATACGTCGATTGCAAGGACTGCTGCCAGTAAATAGCACAACACCCTGCGCCTCTTGGGGTATTTCTAGTTTCCCGTCTAGGGCGACAGAGCCAACTATCACTGAAATCAGGCTTTCTCGATCGTTCGATGCTGATGTCCTGTTCATTTTGTTCTCCTGCTTGGGATGAACCGCACTACAGGCATCCATGAAAAAGTTGAGATTGCATCCAGAAATGCCAGTGCGAATCTTTACTAGTTAGAATTCCCGTTTCTGGCGGAAGATATTGCTGACTCCTTACATCGGTCATCTAATGCGATCGCAACAATACGACCCATGCGAACCCCCTTACCGCGACTGGGTAGCTGGCTTTTGGGTAGAGCGTTTGAGTAGATGACATACCTCCTCATCAGGGGTTTGCGAGAAGTCGTCGTACCACTGACCGATCGCGTAGAAGGGTTCTGGTGTTGCCAAACAAACAACCTCTTCGACATCTCCTTGCAACTTATTGCAGGTTGAGAGGGGGGCAACTGGCACCGCAACCACAATCGCTTTGGGTTTCTGCGATCGTAAGGTTGCAATCGCAGCCCGTAGGGTGGAACCCGTAGCAATGCCATCATCGATCAGGATGACGGTACGGTTGTAGAGGTCAGGTATAGGTCGGTTGCCCCGGTAAACGCGATCGCGTCGCGCTAATTCCTGTTTTTCCCGGATAGCAACGGCATTGATTGTGTCTTCAGAAAGTCCTAACCATTGCACCACCTCCTGATTGAGTACCATCACGCCCCCCATACCGATTGCCCCCATTGCCAACTCTGGCTGTCCGGGGACGCCTAGCTTCCTCACTAGGCAGAGGTCTAATGGGAGATTCAAGGCTTTTGCCACTTCAAACGCCACGGGTACACCGCCACGGGGGAGCGCCAACACGATGACATCCGGTCGGTTAGTATAAGCGGAGAGCTTTTCGACCAGCTCTTGACCTGCTTCAGTTCGGTTCCGAAATCGCCTTATCATCAGGCTCACCTTCCTTGCCTCGACCCCTTGCGAATCGCTTTTCAGTGAACAGTGACCAGTGACCAGTGAACAGTTGACCAGGATTGTACTTGGGCGTGGGAATGAGAGTCCCTCACACTTTACTGGCTCAGAAAATAACTGTTCGCTGATTTCAAGGCGCGATCGCTGCTTGAGAATTCCCCTCGCATCAGTTTCACTCCTGCTCTTGAGGATGACGGAGTTGGCGGATCTATTGATAGGTCTTGTCTCATCGCATTATCCTCCTGCGTTCAGTCTGTAGCGATCGCTGAGACTCAATTTTGGGAAAATCAAGAGGCTTTTTGTCTCTTATATATTACCATTTTGTGTTGAAATAATTAATTATTTTATTTAAATTTTAGTATTACTTCATGTCTAGATTGAACTCGACAGATGAAACAAAAAATAAAACAGTTGTTTATAAAAATTAGGAAATTTGACTAGCCAAAAATTACCTGAAAGCAGCAGTTTGGGAGGATGGACTCTGTAGCACGAGCGAAAGAGGGAGAATGCGATCGCTTCCCCACTGTTTGACCAGCTAGAGAGCTATCGTAGAAATAGAGCTAACCTTCTGAGGAAGGGAAATGTCTCGATCTAGAAAACGCCTAGGGCTTTCGCGAGCTAGGGCTAAGGGTTCGTACTCGTTGAGCCAGCTGAGAGCTAGCTCTAATGATTGAGCAGTAATTGCATATCCCTAATTCAATAAAGCTAAAAAACGTATTTGTTTAGGAGAAAATTATGAGATGTCGGAAAACTCCGATAGGTTTCTTGTTTTCAATCGCTGGCACAATTGGACTCATTACTATTCTCTCATCTTGTGGAACTAAGGCTCCTGATCAGTCTTCAACGCCAGCACCACAAGGCATTCCAGGCGCAATTCAAAAAGCGATCGAGCATACGACGAGCCAACCGCGTCAGTCGGATAGATTGGTTTACAGAGGGCCAATCGAGCAAACCATAGCAGCAGGCTCTGTTTTGCCAAGTACAAAAATCCAGTATGTGGGTGCAACAGAAGACGGAACTGCTCAAGTTTTGATTGACGGACAGCGTGCCTTCAAGCGCGGTGGTGACTCGCTGGATTGGACGGGAAGTCCCGTGCAAGGGGTGACGGTTAATTTAAGCGATCGCGTTTTGTGGTTCAATCCAGATCGGCTACAGTTAGTCGGCACGATTCGTTTAGCCATCGATAATGTTGCTCCGCAGCGCAGCCCGATTCCGCAAATCTCCAACCAGCCTACACCTAACATGCTGGTTTATAGAGTACCAGTCATCTATCGAGTCAAGCAGGGAGAACGAATTCCTGGTACGACGTTGACCTATCTGAAGAATACCGAAAAAGGGGCAGAGTTAGGTGGATTACCTCAGGACGAGTACCCCTACCGCCAAGGGGGTGACTCGATAGTCTGGCAAGGCCAGTTGCGTTCGGGCGTTTACCTCGATTTGTCGATGCGGACAGCTGTGTACGACGATAACAATCTGAACGTGACAGGTTTGGCGACTATTATTTTGGCAACGGGGAATGGAACTACACCGACGCCTTGAGGCGTGAAGGGATTCCAATCGCTGAACTGGCGCTCTTTAAGAAAGAACGATGGGTATTGGTGCGATCGCTTGGCGTAAAGTGGGGATAAGTTTGCGATCGTGGGTTTCTCCAAGTGGCAGGAGCAAATGAGATGAATGCAGAGGAAGTGAAATTGCGCTATCGCTCGGGGGAAAGAGATTTTCCAAAGGCTAACCTGAGTGGAACAGATTTGCGTGCAGTGAATTTGAGTGAATCTAACCTGCTGAGGGCAAATCTGCAAAAGGCAAAGTTGTGTCAAGCCAACCTGTTTAAGGCGAATCTGCAAAGAGCCAACTTATGTGAAGCCAATCTAACTGAGGCCAACCTTTACAAAGGGTGTTTAGCCAAAGTCAACTTGCAACGGGCAATACTGAATGGAGCGATTCTCAATGGAGCAGATTTACGAGGTGCAGATTTGCATCGAGCTAGCTTGATTAAAGCAGATTTGTGTGACGCGAATTTGAGTGCAGCGATATTTAATCATACCAATCTCAGAGGAGCCAACCTGAGCGGGGCAGATTTGAGTAATGCCAATCTGGTTTGGGCGAACTTGCGAAAGGCAGATTTAACTCGCGCCAATTTGGAGGGTGCAGATTTAAGCGGTGCCAAGTTCTGCCAAACTGTAATGCCTGATGGCAGTATCAGGAATGATGACTGCTAACTAGAGCCATTGAATTACTGGTTCTCAGTGCCTGCCAAACAGCCGTTGGAGACAAGCGGGCGGCATTAGGACTAGCCGGAGTAGCCGTGAGGGCTGGAGCGAGGAGTACTCTTGCCTCATTGTGGTCAATTAACGATCGCAGTGCCTCTATCTTGATGAGTCAGTTTTACCGAGAGTTAGCGACAACCAATGTCAGCAAGGCTGAAGCATTGCGTCAAGCTCAGCTTACTCTATTGCAAAATCCTCAATTCAAGTTTCCGCTGTACTGGTCGCCTTTCGTACTTGTAGGGAATTGGCTCTAACTGAGGATCGTACTTTGGGAGAGCGATCGATCGTGCATATTCATCGGTCTCAACTTTACCTTAGCTGGGCGGTTAAAACCGCATCTACACCAACTCGCACAGTTGGGTGCGAGTTTCCCTGCGGATTTGATATCCAATTCTCTAATTGCTCCCCCCTTACCAAGGGGGAGGTTGGGGGGTTCCACAGGTGACAGGGGAAAAGCCAATTGGTATTAGCCGTCAGCTTTTCACATAGACGAAAACTCGCTTGAGGCAATGCTCAAACGATTTCTACTAACTCAATATCAAACGTCAAGTCTTCGCCAGCTAGAGGATGATTGGCATCTAATGTCACTTTGGAATTTGTTACCTCTGTAACTAAAACTGGAATCGCTTGACCGTTCGGTTGTTGGATTTGCAGTTGCAGACCGACTTCTGGGTCTAAGTCCGGAGGGAGTTGTTCTCTATTGACCTGGATGACCATTTCCTGCCGATATGGCCCATACGCTTGTTCCATGGGGATTTTTTCAGTTTTTGATTCTCCAGGTGCCATTCCCACTACCGCTTGTTCAAAGCCAGGAATGACCTGTCCTCCGCTGAGTGTAAATTCTAGAGGTTCGCGCTCGGCTGAAGAATCAAAGACCGTGCCATCGTCTAATTTACCCGTATAGTGGATTTTTACGGTATCACCTGGTTTGGCTTGTACCATCATTTTGCCTTCAGATTATTTCAACTCTTCTAGAGTAGCAACTGACTCAGAAGGCGTTCATAAAAGAATAGTTAAGGATTCATCAAGGCATCGCTATCTCAGGATAATAGGCTTTAAGGTATAACTTTTGATAGTCTTAGTACAACTGATGAAAGGAAAATGGACAACTAGTAATCAATAAGTAATAGTCAATGATATTTAGATAAATCCATCAATAAATTAAATACATGACAAGTCGGCAATTGTAATAACAGGACTGATTATCATTTCATACAATCGCGCTTGAGTAACCCAAAATTAAAATGCTTTGATTTCTCCTTTATCCGGTCTTTGTCAAAAGCAATCGCTATCCGATCGTAGCTCTGCAATTTCGTGCTAGCTGAACAACGAGCCCAAGGTCAAAGAGCGCGATCGCACTTTCTGCGACGAGACTCCTACCCAAAAGTTAAAGAGTCGCCCATCTCTAGTCAAAAGGCGATCGCATTGAGCTAAATAGTGATTGATTAAATCATTGAGGACGGGCTGCCTGTAACCTCTATACCTTTATCGGTTGGAAAAGAATTTACTAGTTAAACCCGCCCCCATAAAGCACGCTACAAACTGCGTCGAACTCTCCTACAAAGCACCCGCCGCTGTCTTATCTAATATGCCTCCAGATAGGTGCGTAGTGATATTCATGGCTTGTAAAACCGGCGCTTTTTCTAAACCTTGAGGGTAATCGATGACTGTCACAGCACAATTACCTTGTTTAATGCACCAAATAGAAGCTGGATTTAAGCCCAGAATATGGCAGAGAATTACCTTATTAATCGCATCGTGAGCGACAACCAGACCCGTTTTGAGTTCCGTGGATGAGATTTCGGTCGATCGCGCGATCTCATCCCAAGCCGCAACGGCTCTATCCCATACCTGCTGGAGATTTTCCCCCTCTGGCATCTGTACCGTTTCCGGCGAACTTTGCCACTGACGCAGCAAATCCGGGTACTCTTGGCGAATTTCTGACTCTAATTTCCCTTCCCAAAGCCCGTGATTAATTTCCCGGAACTCGTCTTTCAGTTCTAGCTGGATGTTGGGATGATGGCTGAGGATAATTTCAGCCGTTTCCTTGGGACGCAGCATCGGGCTACTCACGGCAAAATCAATTGGCACCCCTTTGAGAAACTGAGCTGCTTGTCCCGCCTGATTGCGCCCATTCTCATTGAGTGGCACATCAATACCCCCCTGAAAGCGCGAAACTCGATTCCACTCGGTTTCTCCATGACGCACGAGCAACAGGCGCAAACCTCGATTTCCTTCTCGTGGCGTTGGCAAAGGGTTTCCAAGGTGAGCGGTTTGATTGAGCGATTCTAGTTGCACGGGTTCGCCCCAACTGCCAGCAAAATTCAGCACGTTGATGCCACAGTTGGATTGTTGAATTGAATGGTAATGAGCAGGAGACATCCCAATCGCACTTCCAATCAAGCATCGATTGATGCCGTTGTGCGCCACGATTAAAATTGTTCCTCCCTGATGACGGGCAAGAATTTCTTGCCAAAACTGCTTCGCTTGTTCGTACAGCGCCAGCACGGGAAAATGCTCAATCGATCCCTCTGCTGTCGGAATCACCATGCATAATTCATGGGGCCGTTCTTTCCAGCACCGGTAGTCATCGGCATATTTTTCCTTAACCTCTGCCTTGCCTAGCTTCTCCCAAAGCGGCAAATCGATTTCCATCAGCTTGGGATGTGGGATTAACTCCGGAGAGCCTTGCAAATTGGATAGGATAATCTCTGCTGTTTGCTTCGCTCGTTGTAAGGGGGAACTGTAAACCGCATCGAAGCTGAGGCTACCGAGCGCAGCGCCAACTTTGCGGGCATCCGCACAACCTTCTTCCGTTAAAACTGATTCATCACAGCGGCCTTGAATCATTTTCAAGGCATTGTAGCTGCTTTGACCGTGACGCACGATAATGACGCGAGTAGCCAACCTCGGAATCCTCCGTTACCAAGTGGGTGAACAGTTCCCAGTTTCACACAAGACCCTAGCGCTAATCTTGGTAGGCTAGAAACAAACAGCAGACTCGCTCTGCTGGTACTAGCCAACTGTCAAAGAGAGAACACTGTGCCACACACAATTGTTACCAATACTTGTGAAGGCGTTGCCGATTGCGTTGATGCCTGCCCAGTTGCTTGCATTCATGAGGGACCGGGGAAAAATGTCAAAGGTACTGATTGGTACTGGATTGACTTTGCCACCTGTATTGACTGTGGCATTTGTCTCCAAGTCTGTCCAGTAGAAGGCGCGATTGTGCCGGAAGAACGACCGGATTTGCAAGAGACGCCTTAGTGGTGCATGGCACTGACTTAAGTTGAATGCACTGACTTAAAAGCGATCGATCCTTGGAAAAACCCGGACTTGGGGGGCAACGTCCCCCAAACCCCCTGCACAAGGGTTGATTGGTGTAATGACTTTTCTTAAGTCAGTGCCATTCGACTTAAGTTGAATCTCATTCCCATTATTTGCCGTCTATCAAAATCAGCAAAAGTGGACAATGATTTATTTGTGTAGTTTATTGAAGTTTTGTGACTGAGAATATTGTTTTTAGAAAAAAAACATTGGAATCGGGTAACTACATCGATTCTTTATATAAAAGGGTGAATACTAAATAGTGCAGTCAAAATAGAACTAGAGAAAGAAACAAGGGTCATAACCCCTAGGAGCATAAGACTATGCCTATTTCTCCCCGTCAAGTTTATTCACAACTGAGAAAGCTCGATCAGGTTGATGTTGCAACCAGTGCGCTTTATCGAGAGCTAGCGCAGGATATACTGGCAAACCCTGAAGTTAGTTTGGCAATGAGGCAGGCAATCTCCGATCGCTTGCTCCGTGCTAATAATCGACTGGGCATGCAAGCAACGGTTGATGAAGATAGCTATTAACAAAATCCCGCTCTAATATGCGATCGTAGGGACAGGTATTGCCGTGTCCCTACAGTTGTTATTGGAGATAGTCCATACTGGCATAAATCTTAGAATGCCCCCTAAATTCCCCAACTTTGAGGGGCGCGAGAATGCGCTCAGGAGGTTACGAGATGGATGTTGAGCGAGCTTAATCTTCCATCTCCTACTGAAACCCCTAAAAATATTGAACTTATCAATAGGATTTTCTGATTCTTAATCCTAAAAAAATATGTAATTCTAATATTGCAGACATTAATGTAAATGAATTACATCAAAGGAGGCGACCGATG
>DATNPC010000202.1:0-11916 GCA_036703375.1 Allocoleopsis sp. | reverse complement strand
CCTGTTTGGGTGGTAGGTAATTTGTTAAATAAGGGGGCGTCGAACCCCCTCATTTAACTCGCCTCTCATCCCCACTTGAGGCATTGGCGGTACGACGCTCGGAAACTCGCTACCGCTTCGCTATCGCCTAGAGGCTCGATAGGTCCGCCTCGCCACTAAGGGGGCTTTCTCGGCGGCTCTGGGTAAAGTTATTCTTCTTTACTTTTGACGTTTGACTTTCCACAGAGTCCTCACTCTTAAAATTCCAGCAACTGCAAAATCCGTTGCAATGGGATTTCTGCCCAATCTGGGCGATTGTTGAGTTCGTAGCCCAACTCGTAAACCGCTTTTTCTAACACATAAGTATCCAGTAGTACTTGCAGTTCTTGAGTCGTTTTCGGCAAGAACGTCGCATCATCTACTGTCAGCAGATAGCTGTTGAGGAAAGCACTCGCCACCCAACCGTACCAAAACTGCGCCCATTGCTCCATTTCTGGGAGACTTTCAGCAGGAATCATTCCCAGTTCGACTTCATTGCGAATTCCCTGATGCACGGCGTAGTTGAACGATTGCAACATTCCAGCCACATCGCGCAGGGGACTCCGCTTCATGCGTCGTTCGCTCAACGGACGAGCAGGTTCTCCTTCAAAATCAATGATAATGAAGTCTTTACCCGTGTAGAGAACTTGCCCTAAATGGTAGTCTCCGTGGGTACGGATGCGTTGAGCAGTGATTTTCAGGTTTAAAATTGCCCCAAAGCGTCCCATCAGTTGTTCCTGGCGATTGAGCAGGCTTTGCGCCAACTCTTGGGTGGTACTGGGCAGTTGGAACAATCGCTTTTTCAACAAGGGCAACACTCGTCCTGCCAGATTACGCATATTTTGATAGAGCGAGCGCTGGTAAAACGAGGTAAAGTTTTCTGGGACAAAATCGGGATTCTCTAGGTCGGAGGCTAAAGCCAGATGGAGTTGGGCCGTGCGCTGACCTAAAAGTTCGCTACTCGAAAGGTAAGGCCCGATGATGTCCTTAGCCAATTCGGGCATATTAACCGACAGATTGGCGATGAGTGAGTTAGAGGGTAGGTGGGCTTCATTCAGATTTGCCTCCTTCACCAACACTTGCTCGAAGTACTTCCGCAAACTATCTAGGGTATAAGACCAAGCATCTCTCGTATCGGGAACGAATTCTTGCAAGATGCCCAGGGTAATCGTTTGCTGTCGTTGGCAACGGTACTCCAAAGCTCCAGCCACAGAGGCAAAGTGGTCGATAAATTGGTGTTGTGTCAGGAAGCGCCCAATTTCCAAGTCGGGATTAAGGCCCTCTTCGATCTTGCGGTAGAGTTTGAGGATGAGCTTATCGCCATAAACCACGGAAGTATTGCTTTGTTCTCCCTTGAGGAGGCGAGGTGCCATCTCTGCAACTTCTAAGGGCAATTGAGCTAAGACATCGGTTGTGGTTGCGAGTAATTCACCTGCGCTACCTTTGTAACGACGTGCAGATGCGATCGCTTCTAGAGGGAAAGACAAAAAGTCCTTGTCCGCTACGGCATCTACTAATAAGCCAACTTTGTCACTTCCTTGAATTTTAAGTTGCGCGATCGCTTGTTCGTAATGACTGTCTTTCCCCTCACCCTGTTCTTGTTCCCACGGGGAACCGCTGAGGCTGACGTAGGCGATAGGCACAACATAGGTTTCCGGGAATCCTTCCGTATACTCCAGCTCGACTAAAACAATATATGCTTCAGTATCTCTGTAGGGTACCGGAATCGTCTCCGTAATTTGCACGCTTTGAATCGTCCGCGCTTTTCCCCCAAACCAGCGACGAGTTTGCAGGTAATCCGGTAGAACAGAGGCGAGAGTTGCTCTCGATTCTTCCGCAAAAATCGTCTGCCAGTTACCCTGAATAAACAGCGTCGGCACTTGGTCTTGGGGTCTAGGATGCGAAGAATTTACCGCTTGCAACTGTAGGGTAAAGAAGTAAAACGCATGAGGAGTCAGGCTGAGGAAGTACGGCGCATCCCCAATTGCTGGGAACTGAGTGCCACCAAAAATCTCAACCGGCACCATGCCTTTAAACTGGGATAGGTCTAACTCTACCGTTTGCACAAAGCGCGACAAATTCGCCACCACGAGAATTTGCTCGTCTTTGCCGTCTTTGTAAGTCCGTAGGAACGCAAAGACTTTGCGGTTTTCGGGATAGAGAAATTCAAACGTCCCGTGACCAAATGCCCGGAACCGCTTTCTCATCGAAATTAAGCGTTTCATCCACCACCACAGAGAGTGGGAGTTAGCCCGTTGTGCCTCGACGTTGACGGTCTCGTAGTGATACTCCGGGTCTATAATGGGTGGTGCATATAATTTTTGGGGATTGGTACGGCTAAAGCCCGCATTGCGATCGCCACTCCACTGCATCGGGGTACGAACGCCGTTGCGATCGCCTAAATACACATTATCCCCCATTCCAATCTCATCCCCATAGTACAGCACGGGAGTGCCGGGAAACGAGAGCAGTAGAGCATTCAGCAACTCCAGGCGACGGCGGTTATTCCCCAACAAAGGAGCCAAACGGCGGCGGATGCCTAAGTTGAGTCTCATTACCGGGTCTTGAGCATACACCCGATACATATAGTCTCGGTCTTCATCCGTCACCATTTCCAGGGTCAATTCGTCATGGTTGCGGAGGAACAATGCCCATTGGCAGTTATCGGGAATCTGAGGAGTCTGCTGGAGAATATCAATAATCGGGAAGCTGTCTTCCATCTGCAACGACATGAACAAGCGCGGCATCAACGGGAAATGGAAGTTCATGTGGCACTCATCCCCCGCCGCATAATAAGCCGCCGCATCCTCCGGCCATTGGTTCGCCTCGGCCAGCAACATTCGATTCGGGTATTTTTCGTCTACGCGCTTGCGGAGTGCTTGGAGGAAGTCATGGGTTTCCGGCAGGTTTTCGCAGTTGGTTCCCTCGCGTTCGTACAGATACGGCACCGCATCCATGCGTAGCCCATCCACCCCCATACTTAACCAGAAATCGAGAACCTGGAAAACCGCCTCGCGCACGGCGGGATTGTCGTAGTTTAGGTCCGGTTGATGGGAGTAGAAGCGATGCCAATAATACGATTTGGCAACTGGGTCCCATGCCCAGTTTGAGGTTTCAAAATCCTGGAAAATAATCCGAGCTTCTTTATATTTTTCGGGAGTATCGCTCCAGACGTAAAAATCTCGCTCCACACTTCCCTTGGGGGCCCTACGCGCTCGCTGGAACCAAGGATGCTGGTCGGATGTATGGTTAATAATTAATTCGATAATGACGCGAATGCCCCGTTGATGAGCCGCATCCAAACACTCTTTAAAGTCGTCTAGGGTGCCATAGATCGAATTAACACTGGTGTAGTCGGCAATATCATAGCCATCATCCCGCAACGGCGACGGGAAAAACGGTAGCACCCAGATTGCCGTAACCCCCAAATCTTTGAGGTAATCCAGCTTTTCGGTCAGCCCCCGAAAATCGCCAATGCCGTCGTCATTGCTATCAGCAAAGGCACGAACGGGTACCTCATAAATGATGGCATCCTTAAACCATAAGGGGTCGTCATTTAAAAGTGAGATTGCCATTTTATCCTTGGTTCTTAGTTGTTGGTTATTGGTTATTGGTTATTAGTTGTTAGCGTTCGGCAGACGACTAACAACTAATCACTAATAACTAACTCACGGGTTTAATCCAGAAAACATGAGCAGGCATAACATAAGGATTGAGTTCAACATAGTTATGCTCGCCCGACCAGGTATATTGATTGTCCGTGAGTAAATCGTAGACCTGATAGGGCTGGGATGGGTCGATGCCGAGGACGTGTAAAGGCAAATTGACCCAACCAGATTGGGTATTGTAGGGGTCGATATTGACCACCGTTAGAATTACGTCATTGTTGGGAGAGCCTTTCTGAATTTCAATCGAAAACCGCGAATCGGCGAGGCATTTGCTGTAGCAAATAATCGAATCATTATTCGTGTTGTAAAATTTGATCGACTCGTTACTTTGCAACGCCGGATGCTTGCGACGAATTTTGTTCATCCGCTCAATCAGATACTTGATTGTATAAGGACTATCCAAGTCCCACTCGCAGATTTGATATTTTTCCGAGTCTAGATATTCTTCACTTCCGGGTCTCAGCGGTCGATTTTCGCAAACCTCAAACGCCGGCCCATAAATTCCGTAGCTAGCGGTTAAGGTGGCAGCGAGGATGTACCGAATCATGAAAGCGGGTCGTCCGCCATGCTGGAGATATTCATGCAGAATATCGGGTGTATTCGGCCAAAAATTGGGTCGGAAGATGTCGCTGGCAGGAGGTGTGGTTAACTCCTTCAAATACTCTGTTAAATCCCACTTACTATTGCGCCAAGTGAAATAGGTGTAGGACTGACTAAAGCCCATCTTCGCCAAGCGATACATCAGCTTGGGACGGGTAAAGGCTTCTGCCAGGAAGAGTACATCTGGATGCTCTTTCTTAACTTCCCCAATCATCCACTCCCAAAACCCAAACGCTTTAGTATGGGGATTGTCTACGCGGAAGATTTTCACTCCCTTATCAACCCAGAACAGAACTACGCTTTTGAGTTCTTGCCAAAGGTTTTGCCAATCCGCGCTTTCAAAGTTAATCGGGTAGATATCCTGATACTTCTTGGGTGGGTTTTCGGCATACTGAATCGTGCCATCGGGTCTTTGGATAAACCACTCCGGATGCTCCTTCACATAGGGATGGTCGGGAGAACATTGGTACGCGAGGTCTAATGCAATCTCAATCCCCAAGTCGCCCGCTTTGTAGACCAACATCTGGAAGTCTTCCATTGTCCCTAAGTCGGGATGAATCGCCTTATGCCCTCCTTCCGGGGAACCAATGCCCCAAGGAACTCCCACATCTTCCGGTTCGGGAGTCAGGCTATTATTTTTACCTTTGCGAAAGGTGGTGCCAATGGGGTGAATGGGTGGTAAGTAAAGAACATCAAACCCGAGGTCGGCAATGTAGGATAATCGCCGGATAACGTCTTTGAAGGTACCGTGTTTTCCACCTTCGCCACAGGAACGGGGAAACAGTTCGTACCAGGTGCTAAAACGCGCTCTTTCTCGGTCTACGACAATACCGAGTTCCTTTTCATAGGTAGTTGCAAACTTTCGGTCTGGATACTTGACCATTAAGTCGGCCAAGTCGGGTGAGAGTACTTTTTGCTCGATGACGGGTGGGTCTTCTGTCTGTAAATCGCGCAGAGTTTGCGCCCAGGTTTGCAATCTCACACTATCTTGCCCTGTAGCGCGTTGGCTGGCCTCCTCAGCGAGTTGCGCCCCTACTAGCACCTCAACCCAAACGTTTTGACCCGCCTCTAATTTCTTTTCCATATCCCGTCGCCAGGTGAGAAAATGATCGACCCAGCCAGTTATGGTATAGACATAACGACCCATCTGGGAAACCGTGAATGTGCCTTCCCAGCGATCGTTCACCAGAGGAGAGAGTGGTACTTGAGACCACTCGTTGGCTGTTTCCGGGCGGTACTGAATCACGCCAGAAACGATGTCATGACCATCTGAAAACATATCGACCTCAACGCGAACCGTTTCGCCAACCGTTCGCTTGATGGGAAAGCGACCTCCATCAATTTCTGGCGAGACTCCCTCAATCTGAACTCTGCGTCTCCCTTCGGTAGGCAGCATTTGCAGTACCGTTTCCATTTACGCGACCTAAATACAGTTACTGTTCAGTTATAGTTACGACAATCTCTATTGACCATGTCTTACTCGCTGCTTGTCAGTAACTTTAAGCTTTTCCCACGTATGAACTTTAAAGAAAGCTCCCTCCCCACGACACTTCGCTTCACGTCTTGCAAAACTAACAGCGGCCATCTCAATTCAGCCCGTATCCCGCAGGTACGGGCAAGGTTTTTGATTCGTTACTGAAATTCCACCACTGTTCAGTAGGTGGCTACATCTCACCACGGGAAGATTGCTCGGATGTGGTCTTTCTCTTCCTTAGTGCTTAGAAAGTATTCTGCGTCTGCGTTTAAATCAGCTGATTAGGTAGCGTGGCAATAGGATTTGAGGACTGAGACAAAACACGACCTTGCGCCCTTATCTGTCTCCTTGACAGGACTGATATTCTATCCGTAGATAGATGTTATCTCCTCACGGCTATGCAGAACCGCGTCCGCTTCGTCGCCCTTGCGCTTGCCAGCTTCGTTTTCTCCTTCCTCGGTTCACTTCTTACCCCTGGTGGCTTTCTCAACCGTCTATCTGCGATCGCGCTTTGTTCCTTGGTAGGATTTCAGTCAAATACCTGTCTCGCGCAGTTGCCCAAGGCATCGGAACGGGCAGTTGCAGCCGTTTCCATGCCTCCTGCCGAGACAACAAGCAACAATAACGATGAGCAAAAAGTTGCCGGTTGTCTATTTGGAGTATGTGTAAACGCTCCAAAAATCCCTATTCCTGGTGTTCCTGTCCCCGGTGGCGATCTTTTAGGACAAGCTAAAGCTGCTACAAAAGGAACCGGATGTGTTTTGACTACTGGTGGATTACTCGCGTCAATTGGTCTGTTACCTCCACCAGGAAAAGCTACGTTAGCTGTTGGACTTATTGGATATGCGGTGGGTCGTTATGGAGCGCAAGCGCTTATTTTCAAAGCTGACACTCATGACTTAATTGGCTTGATGCAGAGAGACCTTAACGACTTGTACAACTATGCTACAGACTATCCGGCAGAATGCATCAAATGAATCAGAGTGCGATCGCTCTTAAGTATTGAAAACCCAATAGAGCCAAACCTGAAATAAACTAATCCGAGGTGAGGGAGAAAAGATGCTTGAATTGGCATTGGTAATGCTGGTCGTTAGTGCTGCGATTTACGGCTTGTTCCTGGTGGTGCGTCTTGTGTTCCCCATACTTCGCTCAATCTTCGCCTCAGCTCTTGGGGCTGCCGATGTTTTTATAAAAATTTTACTGCATATTCTGTTTATTTTTCTTTTAATTCAGGCAGCAGTATGGCTCGTGTTATATCCCGTACTGAAAAGTCACTTTAATGAGGTGACTTTCAGTATGTTGCAATTAGTCGCGGTTATCGCTGTTACTGGTATTTCAGCTCTATTTCTAGTTCTTGCATTTGGCAGGTCATCACCTTTTAAACAATATGGAATATTGGCTATTATCATCAATAGTCTCACAACAATATTTACAATTTTGTCTCTGTACAGCCTTTCTAAAGACAGTGCAGCTAATTTCAGCGTAGCGAATCTTCATTGTAAGGAAGCTGTTTTTACTCTATCTACTTATTTGACTTCTATCAACATATCAACGTACTTATTTTATGGTTATGACAAACTCCGGGCTTGGATTTTTCCAAAAAATAGAGAGTATGGAGACCCTGAACCTCCACCTTTAAATCACTGGGGACAAAAACTAGCGCGTTGGGTCGAGAAATTTGCACCTTGGGTAAAAACGGCAAGAGTCCCTGAGTGGGTTTTACATTGGCACTCAATTTGTGGAGGAACTTTAGGAGCTATCCTTGCTCAAGGCTCTTTTCGTCACAAAACTAAGAAGAAAACATTTCAATCAGTGCATCGCATTATTGTGCTAACTCAGATAGTTTTACTTGTAGCTAGTTTTTTCCTGATAAAAAACATTTAAATTCTAAATATGTAAGTCTTATATTTATAGGATTTGCCAGCAAAACAAAACCCCTCTGAAGCAATTTCCGAGAGGGGCTGGTTAAGGAAAAGTCTGCAAGGTGGGCGCTGCCGACCAACAAGAAAATCAGGTTTTCAAGTTCTATCCGGCAGTGCCCACCCTACGAGTCTTAAGAAAGATGCAAGGTGTCACACTACGTACTGCACCACATCCTGATTGGGGTAGCGCACTTTAGGCATCGTTGCATACTTGTCATCTGCCGCTCGATAGCCAGTAGGACAAACCACAACTGTCGCATATCCCTGCGCTTCCAGTCCCAGCACTTCATCGTACTTGGCAGGATTAAACCCTTCCATCGGACAGGTATCAATTCCCAGCATGGCAGCACTCGTCATAAACTGACCCAAGGCAATGTAAACCTGTCGAGCAGCCCACTCATTCAGATTCAGTGGATAGGGAGGATTCGTCATGAAGCCCTTAATCATCTTGGCCATTCCCTGCAAAGCATCTACAGGCACCTGACGCACTTCGGACATATGTTGCACGTAGCGGTCTACGTCGGCTTCATTCAGATCCTTTTTAATCGCCAGTACAACTAGATGGGAGGCATCCACCACCTGAGTTTGTCCCCAGGAATGTTCGACTAAGTTCTTGCGGATTTCCGGATTGCTGACGACGAAAAATTTCCAGGGTTGCAACCCAAACGACGAAGGAGTAAGTACTAAGCTCTTTTCCAAAGCCTGCCAAACATCTTCAGAAATCTTTTTCGCCGGATCGAACTTTTTGGTGGCGTACCGCCAATGTAACTGCTGGAGAACCTGCTCGGGCGAAACTATGGCACTACTCATCTGTATCGTTTTGTAAAGTTATTGCCGATTATAGTTGCCACAATCATCGAGTATCAATACTGGATAGACGCTTGCCTGAAATCATCAAGTGTTCGGCTTAAAGTAGAGCGATGATTGGTAGAGGACTTGTTCTTGATGCGTTTCTAGTACGCAATCCGACAGAGGGTAAGCAACGCAGGTGACAGTATAGCCAGCATCGAGTTCTGATGGTTGCAAAAACTTTTGCTCGCTTTGATCGATATTACCGCTGACGATTTTGGCGATACAGGAAGAACAGGTTCCTTCACGACAACTAGCTGGTAAGCGAATACCTGCTTCCTCTGCCATATCGAGGATGTACTGGTCATCCGGAACTGAGATAGTGCGATCGAGATTGAAGGTGGGATTGACCAGTCGGACTTGATAAACTGCCATAGTTTGCCGTTCGGTTGTTGGTATGCCACGTCAGTGCCATTATGCCGATAATCGATCGCATCTTTGTTGACATTGTTACCGAGAACAGTGAGCAGTGAGCAGTGAGCAGTGAGCAGTGAACAGTGTGCAGTGGCCAGTGAACAGTGAGCAGTTTGTCAATGTTCATTGTTAGAGCTTTTGGAACGAACTTAGCTCAGTCTTGGGAATAGCCGCTTCTTCACTGACAGAGTAACGATTTAAGTGCAGCGTCTAGAAGGAGTGAATTCCATACTTTAAGATGTAGACAAAAGGCTCTAAGACAACGGTAGGTAGTAGTACACCAAATCAGCAATCATGGCAGACAAGATTAAGAAAGGCTCCTTGGTTCGCGCTAACCGCGAAAAGTTGGAAAATAGCGTAGAGGCTCAAGCCAGCGATACGCGCTTTCCGTCCTATATCTTTGACACGAAGGGGGAAGTCGTCGATATCAAAGGTGACTATGCATTTGTGAAGTTTGGTCAGGTACCGACTCCCAATATTTGGTTGCGCCTCGACCAACTAGAAGCGGTAGGTACAGCTGCTCCGTCTGGTGCTTAGAACCACTGATTTAAACAATTAGTAGCGATTAGTAGCGATCGCGTCTGCACTATGGCAAACTCACCGAATACCCCTATTCCTTGCCACAGCATCCGGGTAACCGTCATTGGCGGCGGGAAAGTCGGCAGCACGCTGGCTCAACGGATTGCGGAGAAAAATCTGGCAGATGTTGTCTTGCTCGATGTTGTCACGGGTATGCCCCAAGGCATTGCTCTGGATTTAATGGAGGCGCGAGGAATCGAGCGTCATGACAGCCAAATTATCGGCACGAATGACTATGCGGATACGGCGGGTTCTGACATTGTCGTGATTACGGCGGGAAGTCCTCGTAAACCCGGCATGACACGGGATGATTTGCTGAAGATTAATGCCGGGATTGTTGTGGATGCGGCTAAAAAAGCGATCGCTCATTCGCCAGATGCCATCCTCATTCTGGTGACTAACCCGCTAGATGTTATGACTTATCTAGCGTGGCAGCATACTGATTTGCCGCCACGCCGGGTAATGGGGATGGCAGGCGTTCTCGACTCTGCCCGGTTCCAAGCGTTTATTGCGATGGAGTTAGGCGTCTCGATGGGAGATGTCACGGCTTTAGTACTAGGAGGGCACGGCGATTTAATGGTGCCGTTGCCTCGGTACTCAACGGTTGGTGGCATTCCCATTACTGAACTGATGGATGCCAACACGATCGAACAGTTGGTGGAACGGACTCGCAATGGTGGCACGGAGATTGTGCAACTGATGCAGACGGGTGGTGCGTATTATGCACCCGCGTCTTCTGCCTGCTTGATGGTTGAAGCGATTATCCATAACCAGGCGCGGCAAGTACCAGCAGCCGCCTATCTGCAAGGCGAATATGGTTTAAATGATATTTTCATTGGCGTTCCAACTCGCTTGGGGTGTCGTGGGGTGGAAAAAGTGTTGGAACTGAACCTCACCGATGCAGAACGAAACGCGCTTCACACCTCGGCTGAATCAGTTCGCGAAAACATTAAACGGGCATCGGAACTGCTAGCCAATACTTAACTTGAATGGCACTGACTTAAGCCCTGAACTAAAGTACTCCTGCGGAGAACGCTGCGCGAACGGGCTTAAAGCTAAAACCCGTTAAAACGGGTTGAAAGCCTTGTCCAGTAAGCTTTATCTTACTTAAGCTTTGAGCCGGAAATTTATTTCCAGGCTAGACAATTTAGTTCCATTCAGCGTAAGTCAGTACCATTCCACTTAACTTGGAGTCGCGTGTCATGAGAGCGATTAAGTAACCGGATTGCGATCGCTTACTATCCTATGCGATCGCATCTTCACTTTGGAGTGACATCATGCGATCGCGTGGAAGGGCGTTAGCAAAGCGGTAGCGAGGAACGAGCGTCAGCATTTGGGAAGAGAAACCTTGGTTTTTGTCTTCTTACTATCCCCCAAATGCTTCGCCCCTACCCCTAATACGTGATTACTGAACTGATGCTCTAGGCTTATTCGCGATTCCTCAATCTAGAAGGACACAGCAAATTCCAGAGGGCTTCGGGAATTTTATCGCCATGTTCCAGGAGAAAGTCCATCAGCGCGAGGTGGTGCAAATCATTGAGAGTCGGACGCTGATAGTAGCGCCCTTGTGAGAACCAGCGCCCAACGGTGGAAATCGATCGCGAACAGATTAAAGCCAGTTCCTCCTGAGAGACTTTCCACTTGGCATAAAACTGCTGGGGTGTCATTCTCAGTTGGCATTGGCTGTACAGGGCAATCAAGTTGCGATCGCGATCGGTTAAGGGGCGAGGTGTGGAGGGGGTAGGATAATTGCGATCGGATGGAAAGGGTCGTTGTCTTTTTGGCATGATGAGAAATAGCTCCTAATAGTTTGGGAGTCAGCCGCGCTGCCAAGGTCTGCGAAACTCCACCAGCGCGGCTCCGTACATAATGAATGCGTACAATTTCAATTGTTAGCAATGAGTTAGAAAAAAAGCAATACTATTTTTCTAAAAAAATTTTAATTTTTATATAAAATACCAGCCCAAAAGTAGATATTTATCTAATAGTTCTATTTGCCTATTTTGGGGTTGAGCCATAATACAACTAGTTCGCGATCGCTGCCTCGCCCACGAACTAATCTATGGGTTTTATCCAACGATGAATATGAACTATAACCCAGAAAAACATCATCGCCACTCAACTCGGCTCCAAGGATATGACTATACACGGGAAGGTGCATACTATTTCACCATTTGTTGTCATCAAAGGCGGTGTTTGCTGGGAGAAATCAAGGATGGTGTCATGCACCTAAATCTTGTCGGTGCCACAGTTAAAGCTGTTTGGGACAGTTTACCCCGTCATTTTCCATTAATTGAATTGGATGCTTTCGTAGTCATGCCCAATCACGTACACGGAATTATCGTTATTACGGATAGCACTGGTAACTGCAACTCTAACCATAACAATAACC
>DATNPC010000201.1:0-2713 GCA_036703375.1 Allocoleopsis sp. | reverse complement strand
TCATCCGCTAAATCTCCAAGGGGTTTAGTCTTATCAACTAGACGCGATCTTTGATTTGTTTCATGCTCTGGCGCACTAATAATTTGTTCAAGAGCAAAGTTAATTGCTTCACGATTATTTGGGCTGGTTCTGATATACACTAAATCTTTGATATCACTGGGAATTTCATAAGCTTCAGGGACGATGACAAGAGTCTTTTTACCCAAAGCGGAAGCACAGCCTAATTCAAAAAGTACATTACCGCTTGAACTTGCTGTCCCCAAAACAGCTATGACTAAATCGGCATTACTAATACCATCGATAATTTTATCCGTGATTTTAACAGCGCCAGGAGCAAACCTGGCTGGATCAAGAATATGGATATTATTTTCTTTTAGTGCTTCTAATAGTTGAGATAGATCTGTACCAGCAGGAGCTGACACAAAGCCTCTCAGTTGTCTAACTTGAGTTGTCACTGCAAAGTCTCCTAAGTGAGTAGCATTATGCTGAATGTACTTGTCGTAGCAACAGATTACCAATCATTATGACACGCCCCAATCTTAGCTTTTCAGATGATCGGAACAATGAATAATCACAGATAACTCTCAGGCTGCTCCCGCTTGCGCTCGCCACTCTCAATTGATTTAAAATCATCACCCAGACCACCGTTTTGGAGCGTTCGGTGCAGCACGCCTGGTTAGGCCATTGCTGCTGTATGGAGATACTTCTTTGCATGCTCAAGCGTGACCCATACGTAGTCATCCTCGATAGCAATGAGAGATGTGAACACAGATACAGATATTCCCTCAATAGACGAATACTTGCTCTCTTGACCGCTTGGAACGTAACCGCCGTGATGGATGAATCGATTGCGTACCTGGCGCAGACCATCAAGCTGCCTGTAACTATCCTGTACAGCAGTGAGATCGATGCCAGCATATAGAGTCAGATACTTGTGATATCCATGTAACTCATCCTTTCCCTTGATGTCCTTGTAATCTAACCGTAACTTCCTCTTGCTTTTTTGTTCGTCACATACTTTCTTCATCCAAAAGTCCAGGAGGCTGTAAATGTTCATTAGCATGTCAGGCTTTATATAGTGGGAGAACCCGTGATAGGTTGCCTGTGATTCGTCCACATCAGCATCTTCAACCTCGATTGGCGCAGCTTCTTCTTCAGCAAGTGCTACTTGCATTAAGTCGAATTGTTTATGAAAGTAGTTCTCCAGACACCTACAATCTCGATCAATGCTCTTTGTAAGCTTCATAGTTTTTGGAACTAAGTATTGTTGAGAGAGAGACTTTATGGCTAACGGCTGAGTTGAGCGGCACTAGATAATTTTGGACGCATAACAGAAATATTTCGCTTGCCGCTCCAAGGAAATGTTAAGCACTCTTTCACGATAGCCAGGTAGATCAAAACTAGGGATGCTCCTCGTAGATTCCAGCACGACTGACAGCATAGTCGGATAGCACTGGTATACTTGACCCGACAAAAGTTGCGAACTCGTCAGCAACCCGATCTGCGATCACCTCGAACTCTCGATCTTCATGGGAAGTAACATCACTTTCTACCTGTTGTGAAATTAAACGTTCTTTATTCCAAGTCAAGAATTCGACAAAATCCAGTACTTCTAGGATTTTTACTTCAGGTAGATGATGAAGCTTGCGTACAATTTCTTCAATCAATGCTTCCATAGTTCGTGTTCGCTGTCCTAAACTTCTTGTAAATATTGAACGTATTGCCGATCGCGTTCGGTAATTCTCTCCAATTATGTCTGATGAAAGATGTTGAACCAGCGCTCATCGACTCCAATCGTTAGTAAGCTTGTTGGGATGATTGTCCAGCCTGGTACAGCACTAATCAATGCTCAACCCATTGGAAAAAATAGGAACTATCGATGCCTAATTCAACTAACCAACAAATCTTACTCAAAAGCCGCCCAGTTGGGGAACCAAAAGAGAGTGATTTCGCCCTGGTCGAAACCCCAATCCCAGAACCAGGGGAAGGCGAAGTTCTCAACCGCACGATTTACCTATCCCTTGACCCCTATATGCGCGGTCGTATGAGCGATCGCGAATCGTATGCTTCTCTGGTAGAATTGGGTTCCGTGATGGTCGGTGGCACAGTTAGCCAAGTGGTGAAATCGAACCATCCGCAATTCTCAGCCGGAGATTTTGTGCTGGGTTATGACGGCTGGCAAGCTTATGGCGTATCGAAAGGCGAAACGTTGCGTAAGCTTGACCCCAATCAAGCGCCCATCTCCTATGCATTGGGCATAACAGGGATGCCTGGAATGACAGCATATTTTGCGCTGCTGGATATTGGGCAACCTCAAGCGGGCGAAACAGTTGTCGTTTCTGCTGCCTCTGGCGCAGTCGGTTCTGTAGCGGGACAAATTGCCAAACTTAGAGGCTGTCGGGCAGTAGGCGTGGCTGGGAGTGATGCGAAATGCGATTACGTCGTGAACGAATTAGGGTTTGATGCCTGCATTAACCGCAAAACTCAAGACCTAAGTTCAGCACTGAAAGATACTTGCCCTAACGGAATCGATGTTTACTTTGACAATACAGCAGGGCCAATTTTAGAAGCTGTGTTGCAGCAGATTAATCTTGGGGCAAGAATCCCACTGGTTGGTTTAATCTCGCAGTACAACGCTCAAAATCCTCCTCCTGGCCCTAATTTGATGCCATTGTTAGTTAAACGCGCTTTAATTAAAGGTTTTCTGGTCGGC
>DATNPC010000200.1:0-17558 GCA_036703375.1 Allocoleopsis sp. | reverse complement strand
TGCTCTGAGTCGTGGAACCGAATTTCCAACGGATAGGCTTGGTTGGGCTGGAGATCGAATGATTCGACGCTCAAGTACCCTGGATAGGTACGCTCAGATGTAGCTGATGCTTGAGGTGTTCGTAGCGTCAGACTACCGCCGCGAGGCAAACGAGCGATGACACGGAGTAAGGGTACTCCTTGTTGCATTTGATACTCCGCCTGTACGGTTACGACGCCAGCAGAAGTCTGCCACTGCCGTTCCACTGGTGTTTGGGTAGGCGAAATCGGCACGGTCAAAGCACTAATAATTTCTTTGGCCGCCAATAATGCCAGTGTCATTTTTTGCTCAGTGGCAGCGGTTTCGTAATTACTGGGCAACGATGGAGGTTTGCCAGCAGAACGGCTTGGATAGAGCAGTACCATTCCTGCCAGATGATTGAGTAATTGGAATTGGTTGGGAAATAAACTTTCCACAACATTGACCAATTTAGCTCCCAGCTGACGTCGGGAATACGCCACTTCGGAGCAAGCGTCTAGCAGTTGTGCTAGAACAGTTTCTGGAACAGGTATGGGCAGATTAAGCTGAGACAGTTGTGGCATCCATAAGCGCACTGGAGGAACCCAGCTATCCGATACTACGTCAACAGGCTCGGGTTCGTACTCACAAATCTCGGTCTCCCACGGGAAAAGCGGTGGATGACGCTCGATCTCACATTGCAGTCGGCGCTTTAAGATCGCCTGGAAACGATTTTCCACAGTTGGCATTTCTCCCAAGTTGTAGGGGCGGGTTTCACCGCCGGGTTGAACTTCATCACGAGCTACGGATTCATCTAAAGTCACTCGTGTGCGGTCTCGATCCGCTTCGCCAGTGTTATAGGGTGCAAGAGTGTTCAAGTCTTCTAAATCTAGAGGGTCTAACTGATCCAATTCAAAATCCGCTGCTTGCGCTTCGTCTGTCGGGACAGTGTTTTGGACTTGTCCGTCTTCCGGTAGTGAAGCAGCGGGAACGGACTCTTGTAGTAGCCAAGCAATTAACTGGCTATATAGGGTGTCCGATTTATTATCCATGTCACTATTCATCTTGAGATGCACCTGATCCGGATACTGAACTATTGCGAATATCCCAGGCTAGCTCTAGTAATTTAAACCAGCGCTTTTCAACCTGAGTTGCCGTACAACTGAGCGCTTGAGAAATTTCACCGAACGATCGCCCTTTTTGCTTGAGGGAGAGTAATTCTACTTGCTGAGGATTAATCTTGCTTTGAAACCGTTGCCACTCCAATGGGGTCAACCCCAGATTCCGGTCGAGATCGGCTTCTAGCCACTGATGGACGAGCTCCCATCGATGAGAAAGAGCAAACCGAATTAAATGGTATTTAAATCGCTGCTGCAAATAATCTCGCTGGCGAGGGGTGAGACCCAAAATCTCTTCAATATCGCTCGCCGGAAGATCTTGCAGGCGGAGAATAAAGTAGTCAGCACAATCTTTTTGCTGGCGTTCTTCTAGATAAGCCAGTAATTCCTCGATTACCGTATCCCGGAGGTTAGCTTCCAGGGGTTCGGGTTCTGATGCTACCATCATCTCTCGTACTTGTTGGATGGCGGTATCGTTCCAAGTCGCATCTGACTCGGACGTGCCCCCCTCGGCAGCAGTATCCATATCCACTGAAGTTTCTGGCGGTTGCTGCTGGGAAAATGTTTGCGCTCGGAGGATAATCAATTGCTGGGACCGGCGACCGGGCAATGGAATACGCCGTTTGCCATAGCGCTCGGTAAATGCCATATATTCCGCCAGTTCTAAAAGAGAACGGGGGCGATAAGATGTATCAATCGAGTTTTCCCGACGAAAGGCATTCAAGGATTCTACGTAGAACCCTTGTAGGAAATCTTCGATTAATGTCAGTCGTGCTTGATAACTTGCCGGTGTCTGAGGAGGCGTTATGTAGCGGTAGACGATCGCGCTCAGGGTACTTTGTAGTTCTACCCGTCCTCGGTGCGACCCTAATTTGTAGTAGCTTAAGACTTGCTTGAGACGATGACTGGCTAGTGTGTGAGCCCAGCTTTCGACATCTCCAGAGGTCTGAATTCGATTACTCTCATCACAGATTCGAGTGACTTCATTGGCTAAACGTGCTGCAACTTCACGACAGTTCTGCTCAGAAGCCCGAGTGGACTGCCGGAATTCGTTAAACAGCAGTTGAAAAATTGCCTCCACGCCCTGGCAGACTTCCCTCATGATTTTCATTATTTCAACTAAGACCCTAACACATACGCGCTACGACGGCTTCGATCTAGGTTTAGACTCATACATAGTCAGCTAATTGCTTTTTACTGTGGAGTCCCTATGGATTTAGAACAACAAATTCACGCCCTGATCGAGCAGGCACCGCCAGACGGGACGACACCCAAACTTGTTGAGGCGATCGCACCAGTACTCACACTTCTTGCAAATCAGCTCAGACATTTGGACTATTACATTCTCCAAACTCTCGACCATGGATGGATCGTGACAACCCTGAGCAACCGTGCCCAACCTGAGGTCGAGAAAAATGTCATCTATGCATTTCCAACTCTTAAAGATGCTGCTGATTTTCAGTCGGTTAGTGACCCTGAAATCATCGCTCTGCCGGTACCCGTGACTCACATTTTGTTCCAGATGTTAGCGCTCGACACCGTCAGTAGCACAGTTTTTTTTGATACACCCGGTAATTTAACAGCTGGTACCGAGGTACGTCGAGAGGATTTGCAACATCTACTACAAACACAGCTGCAACAGACTCTGTCTATACCTAGGTCATATCCTAGCAACCTACCCCCAGATATTGCTTAGTCCCACTCGATCGATGGGGGCTAAAGTTAAGCAATTGAGCTGAGGATAATGCTTCAACCTCTTGTATTCACTCAGTGCTTTCACCACTGTAAAGTTTCGGTGAAGTTTACAAGCTGCTGGCGTCTGACCCCGATCGCGACTAGAACGCGATCGCTACTATTGTAGAGCGTCAAACGACGAATGCCATAAGACTTCACGCTTCCTATGATGTCACGTTTTACCCAAGGCGCTAGTACAGGCGACTCAAGACGTAGTCCGCTAAATCGATTAAGGCTTGAGTACACTCCGAGGGCTTAAGCTGAGCTAAGTTTTGTACAGCTGTCTCGGCGTGCTGCGTTGCTAAGGCGCGGGAACGCTCAATGCCCTGGCTTTCCATCACTAGTGCGATCGCTTGCTCGATATCGTCAGGTTGGGCAAACTCGCGATCGATCAAGACTTCAAGGTAAGGCTTTTCTTCCAACGCATATAGAACAGGTGCCGTTAGATTACCGCTAATGAGGTCAGAACCCGCAGGCTTACCTAATACTTCTGTCGAAGCCGTGAAATCCAGGATATCGTCTACAATCTGAAACGCTAAGCCAATGTTACGACCGTAGCTATACAAATTCTCTGCACTCTCGGCTGAGACACCGCTGAGAACTCCAGCCGCCTTAGCACTGTTGGCCATTAATGAAGCTGTCTTGTTATAAGTTTTTTCCAAATAGTCGTCTATCGTAGTGGTAGTAATAAATCGGTTGAGTCCTTGCTGGATTTCTCCAGCGGCCATGTCTTTAATCACTTCTGACAGCAGCTTAACCACCTCTAAGTTATCGAGATTGGCGAGATACCATGCCGATTGACCGAACAAGAAATCTCCAGCTAATACAGCGATTCGATTGGTATACAAGCTGTTGACAGTGGGCGCATTGCGACGGACTTCTGCCTCGTCCACGACATCATCATGTACTAAGCTTGCCGTGTGAATCATCTCTGTAATTTCTGCCAAGCGTCGATGACGTGGCGTAATGTCCTGATCCAGCATGGTGGCCCGCGAAATTAGCAGGACAATGGCTGGTCGTAGCCGCTTTCCCCCAGCCCCGAATATGTGTTCTGCGGCGGCACGCAGAATCGGGTGACGGTCACCAACCAGTTTTTTTAGATTTTCGGTCAGTAGACACAGGTCTGCTTCGACAGGGGCAAAAAGGGAGGTTACTGAGGTCATGGATCGGCTGACTCAGAAGGTTAGGTTACGAAAGTTTACATATTCTTCTTAATTCTAAGCGAAGCGTCCCCTAGAGGAAAGTTTTGTTTGACTTCCGACAAGACTGGAGGGCGCTATCCTGAGATTGTATAGTCTTGTTAAGACTGTGAAAAAATCGCTGTAGTACGCTAAGGGTCTTGTGTTAATCTAAATAGTAAGGGTTTCAAAAATTAATAGATATTATTGATACCAAGGTCTCAGGGGAAAGATTTTCCTGTACCTAGTAACTATTGCGTTTTTGTTTGAACGGAGTTCGCCTGATAGTGCGATACAGATGCTTCAGCAGTAAAGCTGAGGCAGGTCTCGTCTATAGGGCATAATAGACTTCCTGCTTGGCAAAGAAAAGAGCTAAGTTGAACTTGGGTTTCTCTAGTTCAGCCAGTAGTCAGATAGGAAAGTCGTAGGGCGAACTTCAGCAAACGGAACTTAGATTCCCTATAGGTTTAATTGTTAATAACAACAGCGGACTCGATCTAGCGCGGGATGGAGTCGGCTGTTGCTGAGCTGCTATTGAATTTACATCCCTCTACCTCGTGCTCAACCTATGACTTACTTTGGTATGCCTGCGATCATTCCCATTCTGGCAGCTGGCTATCTGCTAGCCATTTATCTACTGCTGATGTTAGCGCAGCGGATGTATAAGAGTTCGCAATACGCGTCTAATACCCTGACAGATGTGTACGCGACTTATTCCTCTACCGAGCAGGCTTCCCAACTCGATGAGGTTGAAAGCTCACAACCCCAAAAGATTCAAGAAGCAAGTAGCGTGCGTTAACTCAAACTCTCCATGATTTTGTTAAACGGGGTGCGATCGCTCAATCTACAGGCTCGAGTGGGACTGATGAGGGAAAGGCTGCCGGGAGATAGATCTTTTCTACGGCTGGTGTACAGCCTAACCATTGTACCGAAAGTTTCGCAAACTGTTGAGGACAACCACTGACGCAAAAGCGAGTTGGTAATGGGGAGCGAGTATTCTTGAGTCCCATTAAGTCCAGTTCTTGAGCGGCAGCGGTGACTACGTGGACAGCTGGATCGATGAGTTCGATCGCTGAAGGAAGAATTTCCCGCAAGATGGGTGCTAGATGCGGGTAATGGGTACAACCATAAATTAGAGTATCGATCCGTTGCTGTAGCAGAGGCGTCAAGTACTGCTGGGCGACTTCAGCCGTGTATGGATCGTATACCCGGTTTTGCTCGACTAAGGGCACAAATTCAGGGCAGCCAACTTGCCAAACCTGTGCAGTTGCATCGACTTCTAAGATGGCACGTCGATAAGCATTACTGGCCGCCGTTGCTGGGGTGGCAATCACCCCAATCCGACGGCCTTGCCCGACGGCAGCACGAGCGCCCGGTAAAATTAGACCGAGGATGGGAATATTAAACTCACGGCGTAAGGACTCCAAGGCTAGGGCGTCGCTAGTATTACAGGCCAAGACGATCATTTTGACATCCTGCTGCACCATCCAGCTGACAATCTCGAAACAGAACTGCGAGATTTCGCTAGCCGAGCGCGTGCCGTAGGGAAGCCGCGCCGTGTCAGCGACGTACAGAATCGATTCGTTAGGCAGTTGTCGGTAGAGTTCTCTTAAGACAGTGAGGCCGCCGACACCACTGTCGAAAATACCAATCCGGCTCCGCTGAGGTTCGGCATTGGAGGGAACGGTTCGATTGAAACTTGGCTCAACTGGCGATGCCCCTGGGTAGGCGTCGGACGTAGTTTGCCGATCGGAGTTACTGGAATAAGAGGCAGGAAAGTTTGACACCGATGAATGATTGGAGAAAAACGGTTAACTAGTCTGCTGAATGTAAAGGAGGATACCACGAGCGATCGCTTGGGCCATCTGACTGCGGTAACCCGGATCGGATAATTTAGCGGCATCCTCCCGACCCGTGACAAAACCCACTTCCACCAAAACCGATGGCATTGAGGATTTCCTCAGGACGTAAAATCTTGCTCGTCTGATTCCCCGATCCTGAACATTGATACTTTGCAAAATGCTGTTGTGGATGGTTTGAGCAAGACGCTGACCACTAGAGTAATAATACGTCTCTAATCCGCTGATATCAGGTCGGCTACTGCCCATCGAATTGGCGTGAATGCTGACGAATAGATCGGCATCCACACGCTCGGCCATCGTCACTCGTGGAGCCAAGTCTACAAAGTAGTCAGAATTGCGCGTTAAAACGGCTTTGACACCTTGTCGCTCCAGGATAGATGCGACCTGTTGAGAGATCGCTAAAATAATATCTTTCTCCTGGATTCCGCCAAGACCGATCGCACCTGGGTCTTTTCCCCCATGACCCGGATCGACAATTACGAGAATTCGACCATCGCGTAGGCGGGGTAACGAAGCGGGCGGATTATTGGTGACTGGAGGCGGCACGGGAATCGAGCCGACAGGCGAAGAGGAGGAGCTTCCCTGCTGCAATTGCAGCGCCAACAACTGGTCGTTGAGCTGATTGAGTTCTCCAATCTGGATACCCGTACTCGGTTTAACCAGAATCACCACAGTGCGGGCATCTTGCTGCCGGATCGAGACCTGCGATACAGGACTTCTCACCTCTAGCTGAGGCCCCCGGAAGCGATCGGCGAGTTGAGCGTTAGGGATAGTAATGCGCGTAGCATTGGCTTTAGCGTCCCAGCTACTAGACGCTCCGATCCGCTGGTCAGCCCGAATTAATAGCTGAGTGCCACTGCTGGTCAATTCCACTGCCTGAATAGTGGCTAATTGACTGGCACCGCCTGTAAGGACTGGACGATTGATAGTTCTCGATGGGGGAGATACGAGCGGACTGTTTGGTGTCTCTGGTTGAGAAACCTGAATACTCAGCGGAGGATTGGTAGGGGAAATCGGTAAGCTGCCTTGGGGTTGCCGATTTAAGGAGGGGCTTATCCGTTCTGGCGACGGCAAGTCTACCGACCACTGACTGGGCGAGGCTCCTCGAAATCTTACCTTCTCGGGGTCGAGGGTATAGCCTGGAGCAAGTTCGATCACGATCCGAGTTGTGCGATCGTCGAGTTGACCAACTCGAATTTCTTTGAACCCACCCCCCAATGGCTGGTTTGCCGTCGGGCGTTCTAGGCTAATCCCAGGTAAATCGATGACGACTCGCGTCGGATTAGCTATCAGTTGCGCCCTAGGTTGAACTCCAGCATCTGTAGTAAATACCAGCCGATTTTGATTTCTATCAAAACGCCAAGATAGCAGTTGACGAGCTTGGGCAGCAGACGTAAAAAGGACAACACTTAAAAAGCTGGAAAGTAGTAGTAGCCAGCGAAATCTCACAATTCTTGCTCCTCAATAAAGCACGGCACTGCATGGCGAAAGCGGCTTGAGACATTGAGCGGCTAGAAGGGAGTCGGAGGATTGTTGAAAACACTGAGCGATCGCGTTTGTTTCCATTTGTCAATACAAATTCACAAAAACCAACTATTGTCTCGTTCTATCTCTAGCTCAAGTTGTTCTTACCGCACCCAACAATGCATACCGATAGGCATCTGTCTGTTGTAGACAATCAACCTCAAGGGACGTAGACAAGCAAATTTAAGTTTCAGGAAAAATAGTATACATGGGTTTGCCCAAATCCAAGAAATATAATTAGTGGGTCCTACTCTCCACATCTGCGATTACGAACCTTTCTTGAATTCTTGCCGTGCTGGAGTTTCTTGGAAGGCTTCCCGATCGTCTGTTGTTGGCTCTCCTTTCACCGAATTCGTACTGCTGCCTTCAAGAACAGCTGCTTGCGGTAGAGTAACTTCCGTCTCTGGCTCCTGAAACACAAATCGCAACAAGGGAGGTGCAACAAAGGTAGTTAAAATAACCATCATAATAATCGCTGCCTCCATGGCTGGAGATAGCACACCACTTGCTGAGCCCACACCAGCAAAGACTAGACCCACTTCGCCCCGAGGAATCATCCCAACACCTATTGCCAGTCGGTTGATTCCCGGTTGACCGAATACGAACAAACCAGTAACTACCTTACCGATAATCGCTACCGCAATTAGAAACATCGCCAATACTAACCCTTCTCGATTACTAGGAATAGCAGGGTTGAGAACGCCTAAATCTGTTTTTGCCCCGACAGTCACAAAGAAAATCGGCACGAGCATATCGGCAACAGGAATCACCTGTTCTTCTAATTCCCGTTGCTTATCCGTCTCGGCTAAGACAAGCCCTGCGGCAAAGGCTCCTAGAATTGCTTCTAATTGAATAACGGCGGCAATGTAAGACAAGATGAACGCAAAAATCAGTGCCGTCAGCAACAACTGACCGCGAGTTTTCATTTCATTGACTAAGGCGACAAAGTAGGGACTCAGGAAACGACCCAATAAAATTGCGCCAACCAGGAAAACTCCAGCACTCACAATCAGATAGATAACATTAGCGATCGCGATTTCGCCTGTCTTTGCCAGACTCGCGACTACCGCTAAAACAATAATTCCTAATACGTCATCTAGAACGGCCGCACCAATGATAATTTGACCTTCTCTGGAACTGAGCTGACCGATTTCTGCTAAGACTTTGGCCGTAATTCCAATACTGGTCGCGGTTAGAGCAGCACCCGCAAAAATTGCCGGAACAGCAGGAACGTGAAATAAGTAAACTAAGCCCGCCGTGCCGGCCGCAAAAGGAGTAACAACCCCAACAACGGCTACAACCGCTGCTTGAGGGCCAACCCGAATGAGTTCTTGTAAGTTGGATTCTAGTCCAATTTCAAATAACAGAATTACGACACCCAATTCTGCTAAAACTGAAATGACTTCACTTTGAGCGTGAAATACTGATAATGCCGTTGCTGGACTCAGACCAGCAGTAGCTTCCAGAAATTTGACCAGCGCTGAGTTAGTGACATCCGCACCCCCTTCCGGAAAAACTAGCAGATTGAGAGCAGAAACCCCTATCACTACACCGCCTACCAGTTCACCTAATACAGGCGGCAAGTTAATCCGAGCGCAAATTTCGCCGCCTAGTTTACTGGCGAAATAGATCGCGACTAAACTCAGTAGAACCCCTGCCAGGACTAGTGCATCGCTTCCTGCTTCGTCTGTCTTTGCCTCTGTTGCCGCTGCAATGAGGGATTGGTGAGGCAGCAAGAAAGATGATAGCGAGTGAGTAGGGGCGAGGAAATTAGCCCAAGCACTTGTATCAGTCATGAGTTGTAAAGAAATCATTCTTTCTACTCTACAAGCTTCTTAACGAAATCAAGCCTGTCTTGCCTGTCTTGAATTTCCTGTTTCGAGTAATCTGACAAACACTTTACTCCCCAGCTAATTGAAGAATCTGCTGCCAATACTCAGCTGACACCGGAACAACAGAAAGCCGAGGCAGGCGGATCAGGTCGAAGTTCGTAAATTTACCCGATCGCTTCATCTCGGTTAAAGTGACGGGGTGTAAGAGCGATCGCACAGCTCGAATGTCTACCACTACATATTTGGGGTCATTGAGCGCTGGATCGGGGTAAGGTTCAGTCACGATTTCAGCAATTCCCACGACTCTACGCTCTTTACCCGTGTGATAGATCAACGCTTCGTCGGTTGGTTGCATTATCCGAAGATATTTGAGAGCGAGAGGATTTTTCACGCCATCCCAGACACCACGTTCAGCTCGCTCTAAATTTTCCCAAGCATACTCTTGGGGTTCGGTTTTGAGTAGCCAGTAAGCCATTGCTTGAATTATTAAAGAAGTTCCTGCCAGCCCAAGGGTAAGAGTACCTCAGTTGCGGAAACTGTAACTGCTGAAAATTTCAGCGATCGAGTGTGCCACAGTAGAGACCAATCAACAGCGAACGGCTCTGCACTCTGGAGCCATATTTTTCTTCCTTGAGGAGAAGTTATCTGTTATGCATCCATTTCTTTTGTCTGGCGATCGCGCCAAGTATAGCCCTCAAACTAGCATTCGAGAAGGATGCACGACGCGACAACCTTCTCCTTGGGGGCAACGATTACAGACTATTCCTCTATGTTTTGGTCTACTAGCGATCGTATTGACTCATCCTGCGATTGCTCAGGAGAAACTTCTGCGAACCCTGACTGTGACGGGACAAGGCGTTGAAATGATTCCCACGACAATTGCCAAGGTGGAGTTGGGCGTAGAGATGCAGGGGAAGACTGCCACAGGGGTTCAACAGGAGGTTGCACGCCGCTCGGCCGCTGTCGTGGAGTTGCTGCAATCGCGCAATGTCGAAAAACTGGAAACTACGGGTATTCAGCTCAATCCCGTTTACAGCTACGAGAACAACGTACAACGCCTAACGGGCTATTCTGCCAGCAATACCGTCAGTTTTCGAGTGCCTAACGAGCAGGCGGGTAAGCTTTTAGATGATGCTGTCCAAGCTGGTGCCACGAGGATTAATGGCGTTAGCTTTACGGCATCTGATAATGCGATCGCCACCACTCAAAAACAAGCCCTGCAAAAAGCGACGCAGGATGCCCAAAGCCAAGCTGATGCTGTGTTGAGTGTTCTGAACCTGACTCGTCAAGAGATTGTCAATATTCAAGTCAACGGTGCTACCCCACCCCCACCGATGCCTGCTTTTACCAGTAAGGATGTGCTAGAGTCTCGATTGGCGACTACACCGATTGTTGGTGGCGAGCAACGGGTACAGGCTTCTGTTACGCTGCAAATCAGCTACTAAAGTTGTCAGGTCAGAAGGTAATCGGTTGTTCCACCGTTCCAGCCTTCCAACCGTCAACCCAAGCGAGTTCAAAACTCGGTATCGCCATAGTTATCTACGGCACTAGAGTCTGTATCTCGTTTAGAACCTAGCAAATCTAGTCGTTCTACTCTAATCACGGGTTTCGATCGGGTTGTGCCTGTCGTGCGATCGCTCCAAGTTTCAATCTTTAAAGCGCCTTGGATGCCAATCAAACTACCTTTTCGCACGTAGTTAGCGGCGACTTCCGCTGCTTTGCCCCATAACTCTAGGTTAAACCAGTCGGGCTGTTCGCTATTGCGGCTGCGGCGGTTAACGGCCAACGTTAGCTTACATAAAACGCTGCCCGACTCGAAATACTTAACTTCTGGGTCTCCACCCACACGACCAACGAGATTAACAACATTCAGACTCATACATTTAGTACTTTTGTACTGGTTTGCGGTAGCTCTACTGTAACGAATTTAGCGATAGTTTGGCGATCGCTAACTTTTGTCCCAGCAACCCCAATACTAATAAAGAATGAATATACTGAACTTAGCTTTCTCCGGATGATGGATTAGAGCGTCTGAATGATACATTCAGCTTGGTTTTTGACGATTTGGTGATGAATGAATTGCTCTACCTCACTAGACTCAGCTCAAGAAACGTAATAGAATCCACATCGGTTACGGTTCAGTTACATTTCGGTCGTACACAGCAGCATTTGACTTTGGGGGCGTAGAAACGAGTGGGTTTTTTCAGTCGCTTTTCCCTATCACGGGACATGGGTATAGATCTGGGTACTGCTAATACTTTAGTATACGTATCCGGCAAAGGCATTGTTCTCCAAGAACCTTCCGTCGTTGCCATGGACCAGGACGAAAAAGTTCCGCTAGCCGTGGGTGAGGATGCAAAAAAAATGTTGGGCAGAACCCCAGGAAATGTGGTTGCCCTTCGTCCCCTCCGCGATGGTGTGATTGCCGACTTTGATACCGCTGAACTAATGCTTAAGCATTTTATCCGGCGGGTTCATGAAGGCAGAACTTTAGTCTCACCACGGATTGTTATTGGCATTCCTAGTGGTGTTACTGGCGTCGAACGACGAGCGGTCATGGAAGCAGCATCTCAAGCTGGAGCAAGAGATGTTTACTTAATTGATGAGCCTGTGGCAGCCGCCATTGGTGCAGGATTACCTGTAGCCGAGCCAACAGGCAACATGATTATTGATATTGGTGGTGGCACGACCGAAGTGGCCGTGCTGAGTTTGCAGGGAACGGTCTTGAGCGAGTCCGTTCGGGTTGCTGGAGATGAACTGAGTGACTCGATTACTCAGTACATGAAAAAAGTACATAACCTGGTAATTGGAGAACGAACTGCTGAAGAGATCAAAATTCAGATCGGCTCGGCTTACCCAACCCATTATGACGATGATGCAACTCTAGAAGTGCGGGGTTTACATCTACTTTCTGGCTTGCCGCGAACGGTGACTATCAAAGGACCAGAAATCCGCGAAAGTATGTCAGAACCCCTGTCTGTTATTGTTGACGCTGTTAAGCGCACTCTAGAACGGACACCTCCAGAGCTAGCGGCTGATATTATTGACAGAGGCATTATGCTGGCTGGTGGTGGTGCTTTGTTGAAAGGACTGGACACCCTGATCAGTCATGAAACTGGTATTGTTACTCATGTAGCTGCCGATCCGCTGAGCTGCGTAGTTTTAGGAACCGGTCGCGTTCTGGAGAATTTCAAACAGTTAGAGCGGGTATTCAGCGGGCGTTCTCGCCATATGTAATGCTCAATATTCATCAATCGGCCTTGAGGAGTCTTGTTCTTAATCACATGAGTCGTCTACCTGTGCTATCGGAACTCACGCGTCAGTCAAACGCTAACAGGTTGTAGAGGAGTTATGTTCATACTGCGTCGTTGGTGGGACCGACATGGGGTAGCAATTGTCCTAAGCGGAGTAGCCCTGAGTACGGCTTGGTTGCTTCGACAGACTCAGGGAGCAGCACTCTTTGAGGCTTATCAGTTGATGACCCGTCCCTTTCAATCAGAGCCTACACGAGAGGAGCGCCTCACCGATGCGCGAGTCTCGGAACTACAGGAACGATTAAGCGATCTGGAAAGCCAAAACCAGAAGCTCAAAGAGCTGCTGGATTATTCTGAAACCCAAAAACGGCAAGGAATTGTTGCCCCAATCGTAGCGCGTAGCGCCGATCACTGGTGGCAACAGGTAACCCTAGGTCGCGGAAGTCAATCTGGCATTAAGAAAGACTTTATCGTGATGGGACCTGGAGGTCTGGTTGGTCGGGTGATCGAGGTGACTCCTAATACTAGTCGTATCTTGCTACTGAGTGACTCAACCAGCCGAGTAGGAGCTGTCATTAGTCGGAGTCGCAGCATGGGATTCATGCGAGGTCAGGGATCTAATCGTGCTGTCTTACAGTTTTTTGATAAAGTCCCAGACGTGCGTAAGGGTGATGCTGTATCAACCTCGCCGGTTAGCGAACTTTTCCCACCCGGTCTACCCTTAGGACGTGTCGAGTCTGTGAACCTCGACAAAAGTCCGGCTCCAGAAGCAATTATCGAACTGACAGCACCAGTCGGTTACTTGGAGTGGGTCATGGTTTACCCTAAATAGGCAATCTTGTGTGATGAGTCATCGGTCGTTAGGACTTGTTAAAAAATAACTTCACACGTTGTTGTTGGGTGGGTTGAGGTACGAAACCCACGCTTGTATTTTGAGGTTGGGAATTATTGCTTAACGACTCATTAGTCCAAACGCTAGTGGCCGACATCGAAGGTTATTGACCAATGAACAACGTTTCTCAGTTTTCGCCCTGGGCTCGTCAAATCTTCAACTGGGTAGTGACCGTTAGTTCAGTCACCCTGTGCTTGATGGTCTTACCGGCGCGTTTACCAGGAATGGAATTACTGGGAATTGCTCCCAACTGGCTGTTGATTTGGGTAGTTGCTTGGAGCCTGAAACGTACAGCTTGGCAGGGAGGGTTAGCGGGGTTGGTTCTCGGGCTAATTCAAGATGGCATGACCTCTTCTCACCCTACTCATGTTTTAAGCCTTGCCCTGGTTGGCATCTTGACAGCTCGAATTCAGAAGCAACGGTACATTCAGGAAGATTTTATTTCAGTCGCGTTGATTGTATTTGGGATGGCAGTGGTTGGAGAGACAGTGACTGCCATCCAATACAGCTTTCAAGGCGATCGCACCTTAGCAGAGATTTGGACCGACCACCAGCGTATTGCTCTTTCCTCAGCGATTCTCAGTAGCCTCTGGGCTCCAGTACTGTACTATCCACTCAATCGTTGGTGGGAACGACTCAGCGCAGTCGAGCCGTCGTAACGTCATCCAGTCTGAAGTATGAATTATTAATCATGAAACTAGTTGAGTATTCATAATTGATAATTCATACTTCATCATTTTTGGGCGACTTGAGTCTTGATTAGAGCGTTCTGGCTGTCTAACACGTAATAAGCTGCTTCAAGTAGATTGCTCAAGATTTGAGTCGGTTGGAATTGCTTAAGGTAAAAATGGGAGCGGATACCGCAGGTAAGAGCGATCGTAGGAATTGAGAGAGTTTGTCCTGCGATCAAATCGGCTTCTGTATCACCGATCATCCAAGCTGATAAGGGACGCCCAGCAAGGCTAGACTGCTCAGCCAATGCTGAGGTAAGTAGCTGCGTTTTAAACTCAGCATAGTTTTGATAGGCAGCATTGCGATCGTCAGTGCCATAAATGCCGCTAAATAGGCGAGTCAAGCCATAATTTCTCAAGATCTGTGTCGCTTGCGATTGACAACGCAGTGTCACCAAGACTAACCGAACCCCCTGAGAATGCAGCAGCGCCAGCGCCCAACTCACACCGGGTTGGAGCTTATCTTGCGTCAATAAAACAGGGTGATTCACAATTTCCATTACGCGCCCCAAAAAGAAATCGATTTGTTCACCTCGCAAACCCGATCGCATCGCAATTTCTACATCCGGGACGCGATCTTGCTTCATGTGCCAAAACTGCTGCTTCATCAGTTGTTGGATGGACAGTTCGATTCCTTGAGCTTGGTAATAAGCTTGGGTATCATCCATTGCCAACTGATAGGTCGTGTAATACCGATTGGAAACATCGACCACAGGCCCATCAAAGTCGCAGCAGACGGTTAACTGTTGAGAGCAAGAGTCAGTAGCTTGACGCTCGTAGTATCGAGGTGGTTGCAAATCTGAGGCAGCAACGCCGATCATATATCTTTACTAGGCTGGGTGCTTTTGAAACGCTTCTTTACACCTTAGCAGTTTCAATCCGAATTTTAGTGCAGTTTATTAAACATTTCGTATTAAACTCACCTATCTTTCGTGAGTTCTGATAAAGCGTACTGATATATTCCTAATTTTTATTAATATTCCCTCGGGTAGAGTATTAACGATCCGATCCTAAGATTAGGGATGCAACCATTAGGTCGCTAGTGCAGCCTGGCGGAAATAACTATTCAGTTGAAAAAGGTCAAAAATCTTACTGTACAAGTTTCCTTGCTCCTTCTGCCCTCTGCCTCCTGCCTCCTGCATAACAGCCTTCTTGCACTAGCCATGAGCTACTGTATAAATCCCACCTGCCCTCAGCCCAACGACCCAGCTAACAGCCACAATCGCATCTGCCGAAATTGTGGCTCAGAGTTGTTCTTACAAGGACGCTATCAGGTGATGCGCCTGCTCAGCGATAGCAGTGGCTTCGGTAAAGTGTATGAAGCCTATCAAGGAGCTATTCCCAAAATTCTGAAGGTTTTAAAACAAAAGCACAATGGTAATCCCCGCGTTGTTGAGCTATTCCAGCAAGAGGCAGCCGTCTTAAGTCAGCTCAATCATCCCGGCATTCCCAAAGTCGAACCCGATGGGTACTTCCAGTTTTTCCCCAGAGTCGGTGATGAGCCAGTCCATTGCATCATTATGGAGAAAATTGATGGACTCGATCTCAAGCAATGGATGAGGCAGCAGGGCAATCACCCGATTAGCGAAAAGCAAGCTCTAAACTGGCTAAAACAGCTAGCAGGGATTTTGCATCTCGTTCACCAAAAAAACTATTTCCATCGCGATATTAAGCCAGCTAACATCATGATTCGTTCCACTGGGCAACTGGTGCTGATTGACTTTGGTACCGCTAGGGAGCTGACATATACTTATCTTGCTGAAGTGGGGGGAGCAGGTAGTGTAACAAAGATTAGTTCTGCTGGCTATACCCCGCCCGAGCAAGAAAAAGGTCATGCTGTCCCTCAGTCTGATTTCTATGCATTAGGGCGAACTTTTGTTTATTTACTAACTGGAAAGCAGGCGACCGATCGGACAATTTACGATCCATTAACAGATAAAATTGATTGGCATAGCCATGCACCTCAGATTTCCGTACATCTGGCAAATTTTATCGATAAGTTGATGGCTCCTACCGCCGCCAATCGACCGAAAAATACTCAAGAAATTTTAGATGAATTAGAAAAAATTTCTCAGGAACTATCTTGCCCTAAGTTATCCACACAAATTCAAGAGAGTACAGTAGCTCAGCCCTCCCTTCTACCTAAGGAAATCATTAATCCTCAAAAGACTCTATTCAACAAGAAGTGGTTGATAGGAGGAGCTACTGTCTTAGCGATTGGGCTAGGAAGCTATGGAGTTTGGCAAGTCTCCCAAAACTATGCCACCTCTCTAACTCCCTTAGTTAAAACCCTATCGGGAAATGCTAGCTATGTTAATTACATCAAAATCAGTGATGATGGGAAAACATTAGTCAGTGGCAGTGCAGACAAGAAGATTAAACTCTGGAATCTCAGCACCGGTAAAGAAATAAAGACTCTAATTAATTATTCCATTCCAATTAATTATTTCGCTATTAGTCCAGATTGGCAAATTATTGCGACTGGGGGGCTAAACAATACCATCAAAATCTGGGACTATGCTACAGGAAGAGAGATTCGTACTTTATCTGGACATTCTAGCTTCGTTAATCACGTTGCGATTAACCATGATGGTAAGAAATTAGTAAGTGCTAGTGCTGACCATACGATTAAAATTTGGGACTTAGCTACGGGGAAGGAGATTCGTACTCTTACCGGACACTCTAGTTTTGTTAATTACGTTACGATTAGCCCAGACGATCGGAGATTAGTGAGTGCTAGTGCTGATAAAACGATCACAATATGGGATTTCTCTACAGGCAAAGAAATCCAGACTCTTACCGGTCATTCTGGTTCAGTGAATTATCTCCTGATTAGCACAGATGGCAAGATATTAGTGAGTGCCAGCGCCGACAAAACCATCAAAATCTGGGACTTGGCAACAGGTAAGGAAATACACACTCTCAAGGGACATTCCAGTTCAGTAAAGCCCTTAGCGATTAGCTCTGATGGCAAGTTTTTAGTGAGTGGGGGTGCCGATCATACAATTAGAATTTGGGACTTAGCTACAGGTCAAACAATTCGGACTCTAACTGGGCATTCTAGCTATGTGAATTCTCTGGATATTAGTCCTGATGGGAAAACATTAGTGAGTGCCAGTGCTGACAGTACGATTAAAATTTGGCGGATGCCACAATAAAAGCTATATATGTCAAGGCTGTACTGCTTGCCACTACGCTAACCCACTCAGTGAAGCGAAACAGGGTTAATCAGGGGTGGAGTGTTGGCGACTTACCCAGAGCCGCCGAGAAAGCCCCATTAGTGGCGAGGCGGACATATCGAGCCTCTAGGCGATAGCGAAGCGGTAGCGAGTTTCCGAGCGTCGTACCGCCAATGCCTCAAGTGGGGATGAGAGGCGAGTTAAATGAGGGGGTTCGACGCCCCCTTATTTAACAAATTACCTACCACCCAAACAGG
>DATNPC010000199.1:0-12486 GCA_036703375.1 Allocoleopsis sp. | reverse complement strand
ACATACTCTAGATTCTCATGGGGACGAGCAATGATGTGTGTCGATACCACCTCACCCCCGTTCACGCGATTAGCAGCTTCGATTCCAGCCGCGACAGAGGCTTGCACCTCGGAAACATCTCCTCGAACAATCACCGTGACGCGGGCACTACCAATTTTTTCATAGCCCACAAGGGTAACCCGAGCGGCTTTGACCATCGCATCTGCCGCTTCTACAACAGCTGGAAAGCCTTTAGTTTCAATCATTCCCACAGCAATTGGCATTGCGATTTTCTCCTGGTGGATCAGTCAAATATAAGGGGGCAAAGAGCTTTCAGCAAAAATTGGACGAGGAGTCCATTTTTTTTACTTGATTTAGCTCTTTTATTTTGGTGCTAAATCAAGCATAGAGAAGCTTGGTGTACTTAATCAATATAATTTATTATAATAATTCTCAATGAAAGAGGTTAAAAAAACTTAACAATCGTCGTTCATCAGTGATATGAGTTAACGAAAATTCACTGTTTTCGAGAATGGATGCTTTTGCTTTATAATTTTTTTATAAATTTTTACTAAGATGGAGAACTAGTACCCAAAACTTTTGAGTGTTGCCGACTGCACAAGAACTTCTCGCTTGTTGGCACAAGCTAGCTGTACTCAGTGGAAAGGACAGAAGTAGCGGCTTTAGGCTCATAAGTTAGTTTTATGAGTTTTATCAGGGTTACTTGTGCCATTAACCGCCAGAACGGATGGAGAAAGCACAACAAATTAACATCAATGCAGGATAATTTTTGATACAGCCTTTAGCAAGGTACAGGAAAACCTTGAAAATAAGCAACAACATAATAACTCAAAATATTCACTTAAAACAGATAATAACTCTGGCGGTTTTCCATAACAATTTTGCGGCATTTCACCTGAATGCCAAGTATTGGAAACATGGTGAGGTATGACAACGTGATTCAAGAGTTTCTGGCTCAAACCAGTTGGTTGGTACCTTTTTACGGGTTGGTTGGTGCGGTTGTAACCCTTCCGTGGGCAACAGGAATAATTCGCCGCACTGGACCTCGACCGGCTGCTTACTTAAACCTATTAATGACAGTTGTAGCCTGCGTACATGGCTGGTTCATTCTCGCGTCAGCCTTGAACCAGCCAGCGCAAGAGATAGTGTTTCACTGGCTCAAGGTTGCAGATTTAGACTTATCGCTCTCCCTCTCCATTTCCCCGATTAGTGCTGGGGCGATGGAAGTTATTACCAGCTTAAGCTTGTTAGCCCAGCTTTATGCGCTGGGCTATATGGAAAAAGATTGGGCGTTAGCTCGCTTCTTTGCCTTGATGGGATTTTTCGAGGGAGCCATGATGGGTATCGCGATTAGCGATTCCCTGTTCCTGACCTATGCCCTCTTGGAGATGCTCACGCTGAGTACCTATCTATTAGTCGGCTTCTGGTACGCTCAACCCTTAGTGGTCACTGCCGCACGAGATGCCTTTTTAACCAAGCGGGTAGGAGACATTTTGCTATTGATGGGTATCGTGGCGCTGGCGACGATGGCAGGAAGCTTAGACTTTCCCGACTTATATGACTGGGCAATGAGCGCGAATTTGTCGTCATTAACGGCGACTTTACTCGGATTAGCGTTGATAGCCGGTCCAATTGGGAAATGCGCGCAATTCCCCTTGCACTTATGGCTGGATGAGGCGATGGAGGGCCCTAATCCTGCATCGGTGTTGCGGAATTCGTTAGTGGTGAGTGCTGGAGCTTATGTCCTGATTAAACTAGAGCCAGTTTTAGCGCTCTCCCCCGTAGCCTCCGTAGCCTTAGTCGTCATCGGTTCAATCACGGCGATTGGAGAATCATTGGTGGCGATCGCACAAATTGATATTAAGCGAGCGCTCTCCCATACCACCAGCGCTTGGTTGGGTCTAGTCTTTATCTTTGTTGGTCTGCAGCGAGCGGATGTTGCAGCCGCGTTACTCGTCGCTCATGCCGTTGCCAAAGCTCTGCTCTTTATGAGCACGGGGTCTATCATTCTCACCACCAACAACCAAAACCTCACGGAAATGGGAGGCTTGTGGTCCCGGATGCCCGCCACAACCAGTGCCTTTGTTGTTGGCTCGGCGGGTTTAATCGGGCTGTTGCCATTGGGAGGCTACTGGGCGCTCAGTAAGGCAATTAACGCCTTATGGGTTTACCATCCTGGACTCGTCGTCGTTTTTCTATTGGTCGATGGCATCACGGCCTTCGGTTTAACCCGTGTCTTTCGTCTAGTTTTCTTAGGAACGCCCCAACCTAAAACTCGTCGAGCGCCGGAAGTGCCGTGGCCGATGGCTTTACCGATGGTGACGTTAACCATAGTGACGCTGATGACACCGCTACTTCTCCAGCAACTTTCGCTGTTACCGCCTGCCAAGTACGAGTACCTCATTCGCCCCTCGCAGTTGCTGTTAGCCAGTTCTAGTCTTATCGGTTGTACGTTGGGAGCCATTGTCTATCTACCCAGAACTTGGTCGCGGTCTGTTTTAGTTCCCATCAAGTTTGTACAAGACTTGTTGGCCTATGACTTCTATATCGATCGCATTTACCGTTTAACCGTCGTCTTTACCGTAAGTTCGTTTGCCAAAATTTCGACCTGGATCGATCGATACATCGTCGATGGGTTAGTTAACTTCGTGGCTCTTGCCACCGTTTTTAGCGGTCAAAGCTTGAAGTACAACACGTCAGGTAAAACACAGGCTTATGTACTGACTATCTTGTTTGGAGTCAGTCTCTTCGCTCTTTTGATGACTTGGCCGTTGAGTCAGTGGTCGTTGAGTGAGTGGTCTTTAGAACAGTGGTCGTTAATCAGTGGTCGGTAGGTAAAGGGAAATCATAAATTGTGAATGGATGAATTATGAAATTCAATTTTTCGTCATCCACGATTTATGGTTCAGCATTTTTCAAATTTGAAGAAGGAGACGCATAAATTATGCTGAGTGCCTTGATTTGGGTACCATTAGTGAGTGCCGCTGTCATCGGGTTTTGGCCGGGAACCCTGACATCCCAAGGTGCCCGTCAAGTGGCGTTGGCTGTTACTCTAGGTGTCTTTATTTGGTCACTGGTACTACTTTGGCAGTTTAATCCTGCCCAAGTCAGCCAGCAGTTTGAGGAGCATATTCCCTGGATTGATGCTTTAACGCTGACCTATAGCCTGGGTGTCGATGGCTTATCTATACCCTTGCTGGTATTGAATGGCTTGCTCACGGGAATTGCGCTTTATAGCAGTGATGAGCAGATCGAACGACCTCGGTTCTATTACGCGTTAATTTTGATCTTGAATGCTGGCGTTGCTGGTGCGTTCTTGGCACAAGATTTACTGCTGTTTTTCTTATTTTACGAACTAGAACTGATTCCTCTCTATTTATTGATTGCTATTTGGGGAGGACAGCGCCGAGGCTATGCAGCAACTAAGTTTCTTTTGTATACAGCTGTTTCTGGGGCGCTAATTTTAGCCGCATTCCTAGGGCTAGTTTTCTTAGGTGGTGCTTCTAGTTTTGCTTATGCTGAAAATACCGCCGCTGCCTCTTTACTGCCAATGGTTCAGCAACTGCTGCTGTTGGGAGCGCTTTTAATCGGCTTTGGCATCAAGATTCCTCTAGTACCGTTCCATACTTGGTTACCCGATGCCCACGTTGAAGCCTCAACTCCCATTTCTATCCTGCTCGCGGGTGTACTGCTGAAATTGGGAACCTATGGTTTGTTGCGGTTTGGATTAGAGCTGTTCCCCGAAGCCTGGGGAGTTCTCGCTCCGTGGTTGGCAATTTGGGCGGTGGTGAGTTCGTTGTATGGGACGTTAAATGCTCTCTCGCAACGAGACATGAAAAAGATGGTGGCCTATAGCTCTGTGGCTCACATGGCCTTTATTCTCTTGGCAGCGGCAGCCGCTACACCCATCTCACTAGTGGGTTCTGTGCTTCAAATGGTGAGTCACGGTCTGATATCAGCGCTACTGTTTTTATTAGTCGGTCTGGTTTATAAGAAGACTGGTTCGCGGGATTTAGAAGTTCTCAATGGTCTACTGAATCCAGAACGGGGTTTGCCCCTGATAGGTAGTCTGATGGTCTTAGGTGTAATGGCTAGTGCAGGAATTCCAGGAATGATGGGGTTTATTTCTGAATTTCTGGTGTTTCGCGGGAGTTTTCCTGTGTTTCCAGTACAAACTCTCCTATGTATGATTGCTACTGGATTGACCGCTGTTTACTTTTTAGTGTTGCTCGATCGCGCTTTTTTTGGTCGTCTATCCATACAAGTCATTGATTTGCCAAAAGTGCTGTGGAAAGAGCGCATACCCGCGATTATTTTAGCGATTTTAATCGTTGTCTTCGGCATCCAACCGGCATGGCTAGTGTCCCTCTCGGAAAAAACAACAGCGGCATTTGCTCCGACTCCCCAAACGGTTGTATTGAATCCGTCTAGCTCGACAACATTGGAACTGAACCAAAACATCGATTAGGGGTCTTAAACAAGAAAGGTAGAAGGCAGAGGGCATCAAAATAAATATAAAAGTCCTCTGCCTTCCCTTCAAATGCTCGATAGATTATTTATATGGAAATCATCAGCAATGGCAATGATAAATAATCGTTAACTCTAGGTTCAGAAAGTTGACAATAAAACTACCTTTTTAATAAAACCGGTTGTTCAAGAGAAGTTAAATGGTACTCAGCAAAAAAAGAACGCGGAAACATCCACTAGAGGAATATATCGATCGGTTAATTTCCGGTCAAGCCCTACTAGCGGATTCACCGGAAAATGTGAAAGATGTTGTGGGAATATTACATAGCTACGGGATTGTTCTCGATGCCTACTCCCGCAACCTCAACTACATCGCCGAGAATCAGTATTTAGTGTTTTTTCCCTTTTTTAAATACTTTAATGGGGAAATTTCACTCAATAAGCTACTGCGTCACTGGTGGCACGATCGCATTAATTTTGAGTACGCCGAATACTGCATGAAAGCCATGTTCTGGCACGGTGGCGGCGGATTAGATGCGTATCTCGATACACCCGCATTTGAAAAGCGATCGCGCCAAGCGATTCAGGCAAAGTTCCAGGGAAATCCCATGATGCAGGGACTCGACTGGCTGTTTCCTGATTTTCTATTAGAACAAACCCGCCAGATGGCCTATTACAGCGGACTGGGTCAATTCTGGCGGATTATGAGCGACATGTTCATGGAACTGTCCGCACGCTATGACAAGGGGAAAATTCAATCAATTCCCGACGTTGTCGAGCATATCAAAGCGGGTTTGGTGCAAAGCGCCAACGTTCCGATTACTTATGCGCCGAAGATTCGGGGGAAATCGTATGAAATTATCCCCAAATCAGTGGGTTTGACGTTCCTGATGGATACGGCAGTCCCGTATGTCGAGGCCGTTTTCTTCCGGGGGACGCCGTTCCTTGGCACGGTATCGTTCAATGCCCAAGCCAATCAAATTTCCCCCGATCAAAGCCGCTTTGCCTATGGGGCATTGTATGCCGATCCCTTACCTGTTGGCGGTTCAGGAATTCCGCCCACCCTGCTGATGCAGGATATGCGGCATTATCTGCCGGACTACATGCATGATATTTACAAAAAGCGATCGCGTCGAGGTGAGGACGATTTGCGAGTGCAGATTTGTATCAGCTTCCAGAAGTCGATGTTCTGCGTAACGACAGCGGCGATTTTGGGACTGGCACCTTATCCCCTCGATACGACCAATCCAGACCAACAACAGAAAAACCGCAAGTATCTGGAAAACTGGATGGATCGATTCCTCACCTCGCGATTGATTGACGCGAATAATGCTTAAAGCGATCGCGTCATTGTTTGGATACCATCAACTATTAACGATTCGCTCCCATTCGGGCTGAATCCCGAATGCTGGAGAGGGCAAGGACACCGACAACCTTGCCGTCATTCACAACACTGAGTGTTTCAGCACCAGTTCGCAGCAATAGAGAGAGGGCTTCGCGTAGATTGTCATGTTGGGCGATCGCGCGATCGCTTCTAGGCAAGTAGTTGTCAGGCACGGGACTCATCGCCGTTTCCACGCGCAAAAGACTTAACTGACGCATCATATCGTCAGCCCCCACCAGTTCATACACAAAGGCATCTGCCGGTCGCGTCAAAATATTGAAGGGCGTGTCAAACTGAACGATCTGACCGCTTCGCAGAATCATGAGTTTGTCAGCTAGACGCAAGGCTTCTTCAACGTCGTGGGACACAAACAGAATCGTTTTCTTCAGTTGGCACTGAAGACGTAAGATTTCGTTCTGTAAGCTTTCGCGGGTAATCGCATCAATTGCCCCAAACGGTTCATCCATCAACATCACCTTTGGGTCTCCCGCCAAAGCCCGCGCTAAACCCACTCGCTGCTGCTGACCTCCTGACAACTGAGACGGGTAGCGATTGCGGTAGGCTTCGGGTGGCAGTTCAACCAACGTCAGCAACTCATCCACCCGTTGCTGGTATTGCACTCGCGGCCATCCTAAAAGCTTCGGTACTACAGCAATATTCTGGGCAACCGTCATGTGAGGAAATAAGCCCGACTGCTGAATAACGTAGCCAATCTGCCGACGCAATTCGGTGACTTTTAGCTGTTGGATATTCGTGCCGTCCAGGTAAATCGTTCCTGAAGTCGGTTCGTACAGCCGATTGACCATCTTGAGGAGAGTTGTTTTCCCGCAGCCGGATGGTCCCAAAATGACGACGAGCTGACCCGCTTCAATCTCGCAGGTACAGCCCTTCACAACCGGATGGGATGCACCGGGGAATTTGAGGAAGACTTGTTCAAATTGTATGGTACTCACTGCTTGTTGTCAGTTGTCGCAATGGTTGTCTACAGCACTAACGCTTATGTTGCCAGGTATTCTTAAAAAGAGGGTAATTCAATGGGATTTGATATGATTACCCCCTAGAGTTGCTTGGGTAAAGTTTGCATCCATCGTCGCGTGCCAAAAAATTGGCAGGAGAAAGCAGCAATTTTTGTGGCAGATACTAATGCGTCCAAAAAATTTTGTTGCAAAATGTAGTGACAAAAAGCCCCGTGAAAAATGTCACCAGCCCCCATCGTATCAACAGTATCAATCTGCGGGACTACCAACTGACCGGCAGTTCCCTGACTGAGATATTGAATCGGTTTTTCACCTTGGGTAATGGCGATGTGAGGAATTCCGATAGCTGTCAGATAAGCGAGAACGTCCTCAATGCTGTTACAACCTGGTGGATAAAAATTCGCAGAGCAAATTGCATAATCAACAAAGGGTAAAATTTCTTCAAATCCAGGCTTCCAACTACCACCATCGATGACCACAGGGATATTATTGCTTGTTGCGAATTGAGCGATCGCTTTTCCCACTGCCATTTGATGACCATCGATCAGCACGATATCTACTCCAGCCGCAAAATCGGCAGGTAAGCGATCGCTACTGGCTTGTATTTTTGTTGCATTGAGCGAGATAACAGCCCGATCTCCCGTCGCTTGAGTCACGATGATGGAAGAGACGGGTGGGGGTTCGGTAAAGGAGGGGTTCAGATCTGCGATCGCTACGCCATGATGTTCTAAATCGCCTCGAATGAGCTGAGTCATTGCATGAGTCCCAACAACACCCATCAGAGTTGCGCGATTGCCCAGATAACTAAATGTTACAGCTGCATTTGTCGCAGGTCCACCCGCTGCAACGGTATAGTCAGAAGCTACAATTTTTTGGTTGTTACTGGGTAACTGGGAAGATAAGTAGACTAGGTCTAATGTGACCATTCCAACAAAAAGCCCGTGTTTCGTCATTTCATCTCTTCCGTTCAGTCGCCTCTTCAAGCAATTTTATTTTGAACGAAAAAACAATACTATTGCCTTGGTTTACGATACTTTAATTTACGAGGCAGAGTAATCGTGACTAAACCATCCCTGACCTTGCCATTAGAGTGTGTTCTCCGTCCAGCTTGTGCCAAGGATATCTGGTCGATTCGGAAATTAGTGCTGAGTGCCAAACTCGACCCTACTCAGTTACGCTGGTTGCAGTTTTGGGTTATTGAATGCGACGGGCGTGTAATAGCCTGTGGACAGTTACGTAGCTTTCCTGAAGCGCAAGAACTCGGTAGTTTAGTGGTTGCACCTGCTTGGCGAGGTCAAGGTTTGGGAAGTTTTTTGGCAGAGCATCTGATTCGGGAAGCAACCCAGCCGCTTTATTTGGAATGCTTAGGCGATAGGTTAGCAAGATTTTATACTCGCTTGGGATTTGTTGCGATCGCTTGGCAAGATTTACCAAAATCCCTGAAGTGGAAGTTTGGCATTTCTCAACTGGCTTCAAGACTATTACCAATGCTGAGTGTGAACATCATGCAGTATCAAAAAACCAATTCATAGGGGCAAGACATGCCTTGCCCCTACTCTATACAACTGAGAACCGCTGTAGTTACCAATGTTTAACGCACTAGCGCCGGTGTTAGCTTGCCTTTTGCTCCACTTGGCGCAGACTATAAAGCTCGCGACTTACATAGAACGACAGATCTTCAGTCGTGAGGTTTTCCCAAGGATTCAGTCCTTGTTCAAGGCAAAATTGATGCCAATCCGCAATAGCATCAAACCACTGCTGTTGTGTTCCGAGAGTGTCTGGAGTTCCAATCAGAATCATTACTTTTTGCCTCCTTGCCTATTTCAAGCCAATTCACAATCTGGAAAACAAGTCGAATCCAACACCCTTTCCCAAGCGAATACAGGCTTCTCGCCTGAACTAGAGGTTTTGCGTTTCTGTTTTGAGTGAAAACTGAGCGCTAAGCATTGCAATTGCGATTGCCTCTGGCACCGCGATGAGCGCGATCGCGCAGGCTGAAAACCCTGTACTGCTAGAGCGGATGCGAGTAACGTCTCAAACAACCAGAATTCTATTCCGGCTTTTGAGATGCTCCAAGAGCGGGAAATGCAACAAAGAAGACTAGAGCGAGTGTGGCAGTTGGCTACACTTACTCTAAGACAACTACAGCCTTAACTACTATTAGAATAGCACTCTACCTCGTCAACAACTACAAAAAATTAATTTCTGAACAAGAGCGTAGCGGACGCACTCAAGAGCACGACCACCGATCACCTACGCTCCAGTGGAGAACTATTCCTCTCACGCCCAAGCGATTTCCTCACCAACGGTTCACTATTCACTACTCGCTGTTGAGTGAAAGTCATATTTTTGTCAAGATATATGAATAAAATCGACTAAATAATAAAGATATTGACTTCAGCGTTACGGTGTTTTAGAAGGCTTTTAACATTGAAACTGAAAGGAAAAATAATGGAGGGATTAATGTTAAGTAACTTTGCAAAAATTCCTCAGGTTTTTCTTTGGCTCCTTCCTTCTATTGCTGTTTGTCGAATAGGAGCGACTGTTTATGAATACTATCGTTCAACGCCGGTCTGAATTAAACCTCTCTAAAGCTTGGGATAGCTTTTGCGATTGGATTACGAGTACCGAGAATCGAATTTATATTGGCTGGTTTGGCGTCTTGATGATTCCGGTATTGCTGGCAGCTAGCGTTTGTTTCGTTATTGCGTTTATTAGTGCACCACCAGTAGACATGGATGGGATTCGCGAACCCATCATTGGTTCTGTCTTAGGTGGTAACAACTTGATTACAGCAGCCGTAGTACCGACTTCTGCCGCTATTGGCTTGCATTTTTACCCCATTTGGGATGCTGCCTCCGTAGATGAATGGCTTTACAATGGCGGTCCTTATCAGTTGATTGTTTTCCACTTCCTGATTGGGATTTGGTGCTATCTAGGACGCCAATGGGAACTGAGCTACCGTCTAGGTATGCGTCCTTGGATTGCAGTTGCCTTCAGTGCACCCGTTGCGGCGGCAACAGCTGTCTTTCTGGTTTATCCCATTGGTCAAGGTAGCTTTTCGGATGGGTTGCCCTTGGGAATATCAGGTACCTTCCACTTCATGTTTGCTTTCCAAGCTGACCATAATATTTTGATGCATCCCTTGCACCAACTCGCTGTTGCAGGTGTGTTTGGGGGGGCGCTTTTAAGCTCGTTGCATGGTTCTCTGGTCAGTGCTAGCTTGATTCGGCAAGTCACTGACAGCGAATCCATCAACGCGGGCTATCGGTTCGGTCAAGCAGAAACCACCTACAACCTATTAGGAGGACACTACGGCTACCTGGGACGAATACTGATTCCTGCGTTTGGCATGCGTAATAGCCGCTCGATTCACTGGTTACTAGGAGCATTGCCTACGCTAGGTATCTGGTGCGCGGCTCTGGCTGTTTGTGTGATGGCTTTTAATCTTAATGGCTTTAACTTCCATCACTCCATCCTTGATAGTCAAGGTCGGGTAATTCGTACCTGGGACGATATCCTCAATCGAGCTAACCTAGGAATTCAGGCAATGCACGCTCCAAATGCTCACAACTTCCCGTTAGTTCTAGCTGGAGGTGAGGCAACGCCAGTGAGCGTACAGACTCCTTCTACTGTCAGTAGCTAAGGAATGAGGATTCAAGCAATTCTAGAACTACGTGGATTGGGCATCTTGCCTAACCCGGACAAACGAGACGGCTATCCCAAATGATTTAATCCACGAGCCTAATCTCCTCTAGTACCCTGTCAAAAGAGCCTCCCAGCCCTGGAGGCTCTTTTTTTATTCATCTGAGCGGTAGCAAATCTTTTAGGGTTAAAACTGTGTCGTTTGTAACCAGTTCTAAAATCTTCATAAAGTCTTTACATTAAACTAGCTAAGCTTGTCCAAATCTTTATAATTTCTTTAGTATTACAGAAGTAGGGCAAGATGCATTGCTTGCCTCAATCAAAATTTCCTTAAATCGTCAAGTTCAACGGGGTGATTGAAATGTCTACTCGGTATAATGAGAATCATTCTCCATTGGAGAGAATTGTCTACACAAAGGTCAACGTTAATGGCAAGGTTGAACTGGTACCACTAGAGTTATACGCAGATGGCTCTATTAAGCGATCTCACTAAGCTGACTATAGTGCTTTTCTGTTGATTAAATATTTAAGTCGTTGCATAGAGCCAGGAATCCGAAGTGGTGATGCTTTTGAGAATTCCCCGTTATAGTTCGTAGGACTTAACGGGGGAGTAAGTATATCTATCTAAGAACAGCGATGCATTCAGGGTTAATCCTGTTGATGAGCAAATTGGTAAGCGCCAACCAGAGAAAGTGCGATCGCAGCCGCCAGTAAAATGGGGATCGCATACCAAGGAAACTCGGATAGCGGTAGGTACGCCGCAGCGCGAAGTCCAATGCTGGTGTACGTCAAAGGCAGCAGATAGACAATTGGCTTAAGCGCTACTGGTAGGGTTGCTGGGTCAAAAAACGTTGCGCCCAAAAATGACATCGGGACGATCGCAAAGTTGTTGTACAGCCCCACCGCTTCCAGGGACTTTACTCTTAACCCGACAATTACACCTAAACCGGCAAAGACAGCACAATTGAGTATCAGCAACAGTAAAAATAAGGGGTTCAAAAAACTCCCAACCTTGCCAGTAAACAGAATCGCGACCAAAATCACCGAACCAGACGTCATCAGTCCTCGCACGATTCCAGCCAGCATCCTACCGAGGAACAAGGCTAAGGGCTGCACCGGAACCAGGAGCGTTTCTTCAAACGTTTTGGTGAAAAGGCGATCGCCACAAATTGAAAAGGTTGTGCCACCAAAACAAATGGTCATCGACGACAGGGCAATCATTCCTGGCAGAATAAACTGCAAATAGTTATCACCAGCAGCCGGTTTTACTGCTGAATCTAAAGCACTTCCTAGACCCAAACCGAAGCCTAAAATGTAAATCAGCGGCGATACCAGTCCAGTAGCCGTAATTTGTACAATTCGCACTCGCAAATCTAACCATTCCCCCCAAAAGACAGTTAGACTGTCCGCCAAGAGGGTTGGCAATTGCAAGCTTTTAAAGCGTTTACTAAAGGGTATCGCAGAATGAGATTTCACCAGTCTAAGGCAATTGTATAGTTTCTTTAATTATTACTTGAAAATAAGAAACCCACCTTTAGAAAAGGTGGGTTTGTTAAACTAAGCCACTCCGAAACTGAGAGGGGCAAGGGGAATACTCTCCCTCGACTCAACCTAGCTCCCCCAAACCTCCTCGAAAAGTTAACTCTGGAGTTGCCGTTGTGGAGGCATGACCACTTTCTTCGCCAAGCCAAGCATTTGCAGCGATCGAATGGCCCACCAAGTGACATCAATTTCCCACCAGTTGCGTCCAGCTGGGGCAACATTGGGTTGAGCGTGGTGATTGTTGTGCCAACCTTCGCCATAGGTTAAAATTGCTGCCCACCAAAGGTTGCGAGAACCATCTTCCACCTCATAGGTTTGATAACCGCGCATGTGAGTTGCGGAATTAATTAGCCAGGTGCTGTGCCAGAGCGAGACGGCTCTTACAACTAGCCCCCAGATTACGAACGACCAGCCTCCCAGAGCGTAAAGCAAAACAGCTATAGGAATTTGGAGCAATAAGAAGTAGCGATC
>DATNPC010000198.1:0-9777 GCA_036703375.1 Allocoleopsis sp. | reverse complement strand
TCTGCTACAATACATTGCTCTAGCTGAGCGAGTTCTAAGGTGCGTCCGTAAAACACGGAAATGTCAATCTCTTCTCCCCAATCTTGGTGAGTATTCGCAATAGCAGGACTAGCGCGATCGACCACATCTTCCCAGTTAAGACCTAAAACATGGCAATATGCCTTAAACGCTAAGGCATTAATCGCTTGTTTTCCGGCCAAAAATCGTTTCCACGTAGGTTCGGAGATGCCTATCGCATAAGGGCCGCCCGGAAGCCAATTTTGATGAGGTGCTAAAACCTGACTCGCTTCTATCAGGCAGGTGTCGTCCTCCTCCATACTCCAACCCCACCCTTTTTCATTTCGGGCTTGCTTAATTTTGGTTAGTCCTTGCCTGGAGGCTTTAAGCGTTGGCATTCACACCCTGATTGGCAGAATTGTCAAGGTCAATTTTAGTTCAGTTCGCAGGCTTCTAGAGCGACGTGTAGGTCTTCATTGCAATGAGCTTAAGCTGAGCCTGTTCAAACTCAGGCAGATCCACGACTCTGGAGGTGTGGGAAGCAAAGCAGAACTGGCAATCGTGCATAGCTCCATGGCAACTGGAGATACAAATCAGTAGAACGAACGATTAATCTTTATCTTTTTGAAGGAAGGTGTAAGATGGCAGACAACTTTGAGTGTCCCAACTGTAACAAAAAGACACTAGTTCAATATAAAGAACACCACTACGAATGCTTGAGCTGCGACTTTAAGAAAGTTCCACCGCCGCCTCAACCTAGACCCAAGAATGGAATGTTCTGGGCTAGCTTGCTGGCTCTCATCACTATGCTCTTGTTCCTACAGACAAGAGACAATACCCCTGAAACTCAAACTATTGAACATCAGCCGCCGACGATATCACGAGTGGCTGGTCCGCAACGGGTAAATTAGGAATTTGAGATTGCAGATTAGTTACACGCGGGTAAACGAACTTGAAAACAGCTACCTACCTCAATCTCACTGGTGACTGTAATTTTACCCTTATGGCGTTGTGCGATCGCTTGAGCAATCGCCAGTCCTAACCCCGTCCCTCCTTCTCGACGCGAACGAGCTTTGTCGGCACGCCAGAAGCGATCGAAAACATAGGGCAAATCCTCTCGCTCAATCCCAATTCCATTATCCTGAACGCTAACAATTGCATAGCGATTCTGTTTGGTCAGAGTTAGAGTCACTTGACCATCGGGAAGAGTATATTGGAGAGCATTTTCGAGCAGGTTGGAGATTAAACGAGTCAGTTGCCCTTCATCCCCCATAACCGATACGGGTGTGATGCACTGATACTCCAGAGCAATCTTCTTCTCTTGAGCCAATGCCTCAAATAATTCCATCAAATTTTGCAAAACGTTATCGAGAGCGATCGATTTCCACTCACCGACTGGAGTCGATACGCCTGCTTCTGTTCGAGCCAAAAACAGTAAATCTTCTGCTAAATGACTCATCTGAGTTGTAGCGCTAGCAATGGAAGCTAACTTCTTAGCATCCTTGGGATGAATTCGTTCGGGATGATTCCGCATGACTTCAACAGAGGCTTGAATCACGCTTAAAGGCCCGCGCAGTTCATGAGAAGCATCGGCTGTAAACTGTTTGAGCTGCCTAAAACTTTTTTCAATCGGTTCGATCGCATTCTGCGTCAGCCACAGTCCGCCAATCGCCACCAATCCCAGTGTCATGACTCCTCCCATTCCCAAGCCTAAAAGGAGTTGGCTTTGGACGGAGTTTACATCTTTCGTAGATTGACTGGCTCGAATGAAGCCTTCTAGAGAGGGATGATTGGGGTCCGATCCGTCTTTAAAGACGGAAATTGTAAACGTCCGAATTTGATAAGGCTTCTGCATCCGATTAATCGTTTGGGAACCCACTTTGGGGGACACAGACAGCGCAACAGCCCCTCGGCTAGCTAATAGCTTGCCATCTGCATTAAACCATTCCAAGCTTTGCTGGTCACGATTAAAGATATCCCGCCAAGGAACTACAGCCACGCGATCGATTTGTTGGCTACCGTTGATCTTGACTTGAGCCAGAGAGGGGGCCGCAGATTGAGCTAAGGTGAGCAGCTTTTTGTCTAGTTGGCGATAAAGATTTCGACTCAAAAAAACATATACGCCTGCCCCGAAGACGCTCAAAATAGTTGCCATTACCATCAACTGAGACAACAAAAGACGCCAGCGCAGACCTTGAAACATAGAAGTCCTTTACCCTTTCCCTTTTCCCCTTTTCCCGACTTCTATAAGAAGTCTACGTTTGTTTCAGCCGATAACCCAAGCCATATACCGTCTCAATCAGATCCCCAGGAGCACCTACGGCTTCTAACTTTTGCCGTAAACCTCTAATGTGAGCCTTGACAGTGGCTTCTTCTGGGAGTCGCTCGAACGGCCAAAGATGTTCCAGAATTTGAGCGCGACTGAATACGCGGCGGCGATTGCGTAGGAAAAACTCCAGCAGCGAATACTCTTTAGGCGAAAGCGGCACGAGGCGATCGCGATAAAAAACTTCACAAGTACTAGGGTCAAGGCGAATTCCTTCCCACTCCAGCACGGGAGGCAAGGTAGAAGCACCTCGACGCAGTAAAGCCCGAATACGAGCTGACAACTCTTGCAAGTCAAAGGGTTTGACCAGGTAATCATCCGCTCCTGCGTCTAATCCTACAACCTTGTCAGTAATCGTATCTCGGGCAGTAAGCATCAAAATTGGCACGCCGCACCCCTGGGAACGCAGTCGTCGGCACAGCGTTATCCCATCGATTTTGGGCAGCATTACATCCAACAAAATCAAGTCATAGGTAAAAGTATTAACGAGCTCCCAACCTATCTCTCCATCGCCAGCCACCTCAATCGCATAATGATGCTCGGTGAGGTCTTCTGCGATCGCATCAGTCAGGCGCTCATCATCTTCTACCAGCAAAATCCTCATAGCTTGTAGCAGTATATACAACTACCTATACTGCTACTTTACTCGGGTAACATCCCCGTGAACAGTAGAGAGTGACCAGTGAGCAGTGACCAGTGGCCAGTTATCAGTGACCAGTTGTCAGTAGAGAGTGAGCAGTGGTCAGTGGTAGAGACAAGAGCATTCGCGTCTGTACAGTTGTCAGTAGGAGGAAGGAGACCTCCATCACAAGGATGGTAGGTACTCTTCTTGGGGGTTTAAATCCCCCGAAAAGTACTTGGTCACTGTTCACTGTTCACTGTTCACTGCTCACTGCTCACTGCTCACTGCTCACTGTTTTAATAACTAGCTCTTAGTTTTACCAGTTGAGGAGGTAGTACCGGATTCAGATTTACCTGAGGTAGCTGAATCCTTAGTTTTGCTAGTAGACTTTTCCCCAGAAGTACCGGAGGTAGCTGAATCCTTAGTTTTAGTTTTGCTAGTCGATTTCTCTCCAGCCGCACCTGGCTCAGCTGACTTGGCTTTGTCGGTAGACTTCTCTCCAGCAGCACCCGACGAGGATGAACTCGTTGCGCTAGGAGACTCGCTAGTAGTTGGTGTCTCAGGGCTAGGAGTAGACATATCGCTTCCCGTCGTTCCAGTTCCAGCGGGCGTTTCTGTACCAGTAGTGCCAGTGCCACCGGGTGTGCTTGTATCTCCACCCGAAGAACTTCCACCACCACCACAAGCACCTAAAATTAATGTCAGTCCCAACACTAGCGAAATAGCGGCAAACTTCCTCACAATCAACCTCCAGAAATTATAAAAATCTTTTTACGGAAAGTAGACGGCTGACCCCTTGGTTGGAGTCATTCAGGTTCTCAATCTTTCCTGATAGGGGTTTATTAATGTCACCCCGCTTTGAGCAATCTGTTTTCTTGACTCTTTTTTAAAAGTTAAGCCCAAAAAGTAAAAAACTCGATAAAGCATGGAACTATTTAGCTGGGTTACCTGGGGCTAACTACCTAGAGCGCTCGTAACTCAGACGGAAACAGCCTTTCAGAACGACGGGTTGAGGTTTGTTACAAACTTCTGCTAGCAATGTACGATTAACTCCAAAGCTCCTCGGTAGACACTCACCTCGATCATGACGAATCCTGAAGCTATGGCACTCGCTGTGCAGGCTTACCAGTCGGGCAACCTAGCTCAGGCTGAAACGATCTGTCTGAAAATTCTTCAGCAACAACCCGATCGCGTTGAAGCCCTGCATTGGCTCGGTGTCATTACTCATCAACTGGGCAAGCTGAGTGATGCTGTTGTCTACTATCAACGGACGTTAGCGATTGAACCGCATCAGGCACAAGTTCACTACAACTTAGGAAATGCGTTTCAGCAGCAAGGCCAATTTACAGCAGCCATCGAACACTACCAAAAAGCGATCGCTCTTCAGCCAGCTTATACCGATGCTCATTACAACCTGGGCTACTCTCTCCAACAACAAGGTAATCTCCCAGAGGCGATTGCTCACTATCAGAAAGCGATCGCGCTCAATCCCAACGACGCGGAGGCTCATGGTAACTTAGCGTATGCGTTGCAACAACAGGGGCAAATTGAAGCCGCCATTGCCCATTATCAGCACGCGATCGCTCTTAACCCAGAAATTCCCGCCATCTTCTACAACCTAGGCAACCTCTATCAGCAACAAGCACAACTAGAAGCGGCGATTAATCAGTATCAGTGGGCGTTAGCGCTCAACCCCAACTATGTAGAGGCTTATCTTCAGTTAGCGGCTTCTCTACACGCCTTACACCAACATGAAGAAGCGATCGTTTGCTATCAGCAAGCAATCGCTCTACAACCCAACAGTCCTGATACTTACTACAAGTTGGGAAATGTCCTTCTGGAACGAGGACGATACGATGAGGCAATTATTCAATATCAACAGGCTCTAGCTCTACAGCCCAATACTCTAGATACTTACCTTAAACTCGGCTGGACTCTCATGCACTTGAATCGGTTTGAGGAGGCGGCAGCTTGCTTTCAGCAAGCTTTAACTCTTCAGCCTGATTGTCCGGAAGCCTACCAAAAGCTGGGATTAGCGTTGGTGAGCCAAAATAAACTCGACGAAGCGATCGCGTATTTGCAGCAAGCCTTGCAGCTCAATCCCGATTTAGTTGGAGCCTACTGGCAGAGTCAGCTGATTTTGCCTATTTTATATGACACCCAAGAGCAAATTCTGTTCTGGCGTCAGCGCTTCTGTCGAGGACTCAATCAGTTAATTCAACAAACTACCCTACATAGCGCTGAGGGTATACAGCAAGCTTTAGCAGGATTAACAGGCAGTGCCACTACTTTCTATCTGGGGTATCAAGGGTTGAACGATCGCTCAGTGCAGCGCAAGTATGGCAAGTTTGTCCATCGAGTCATATCTGCCATTTGTCCTCAATGGACTCATTCTCTACCAATGCCGGAACTGAGTGACACGGGGAAAATTCGAGTCGGGTATCTCTCCGCTCATTTTCGCGGACATACTGTAGCATTTTTAACCTTTGGCTGGCTCAAATATTGCGATCGCCAAAATTTTGAGATTTATAGTTACCACATTGGTTATAAAGCCGATATCATTACTGAGCAATTTCGCACTAGCAGCGATCGTTTCCATCATATCTATGGCAACCTAAATGCCGTTTGCGAACAAATCGTTGCCGATCACCTACATATCTTAGTGTTTACTGACATTGGTATGAACCCCTTAACCACCTACATTGCCGGATTACGTTTGGCACCCGTGCAATGTATGGCATGGGGGCATCCAGTAACATCGGGTTTACCCACGATTGACTACTTTTTATCCAGCGAGTTGATGGAACCGAAAAATGCTCAAGCCCACTACTGCGAGCAGTTAGTGCGATTGCCGAATATCAGCATTTGTTATGAGCAGCCCTCGCTACCTGAACTGACAAAAACTCGTGCCGACTTTCAGTTGCGTGAGGAAGCTGTAGTTTATCTTTGCTGTCAGTCTCTATTTAAGTATCTCCCGCAGTTTGACTACATCTTTGCCCAAATTGCCCAACGCATTCCTCACGCCCAATTTGCGTTTATTTCTCATCCGGTGAGTGCAATTAATGAGCAGTTTCAATCTCGCCTGAGGCGAGCATTTGCTAAGTTCAGTTTGAACAGTGAGGATTACTGTGTTGTTCTCCCTCGATTAGAGCGAAGCGATTATTTTAATTTGAATTTAGTTTCCGATATCTTTTTGGATACGTTGAGTTGGTCAGGGGGGAATACAACTTTAGAAGCGATCGCGTGTGGTTTACCTGTCGTAACCTGTCCGGGAGAATTTATGCGCTCTCGTCATGCCTATGGCATTTTGAAAATGATGGGGATAACAGACACGATCGCGCAAAATGAATCCGAGTATATTGAGATTGCTGTCCGGCTGGGTTTAGATATTGACTGGCGAAACGCGATCGGGCAAAAAATCTACGAACGCCACAACCGTCTCTATAATGATAAAACTTGTGTTGCCGCCCTAGAGTCTTTTTACAAAAAGGTTGTCTCAGAGCAACTCAGTCAACGCACTCAAGTATCGCACAGATAGCGAATATAGCAGTTCTCGATTGTGCGATACACAGGATTATAGGGACGCATTTGCCATCTTGCGCCCCTACAATCTGTGTTTAACGTATTGGAGAACCGCTTGCGAGCGTATCCTTAGGCTTAGAGAATTGGAGGAGTATCGCTCGACGGTTCGGAAGATACAGTTGGTGTATGCGATACATCACAGCCTGGTTCAATAATCACTCTTTCTTTTAAGCCACGCTCTTGTGCATCTTGCTGATGGGATGGCTTGGCACGTTCTGCGGCATCTTCTACTTTGTTCGCTGTGTTTTCTGCCGCTACTTTTGCATTATCTGCTGCATGCTCGATCGAGGGTTTAGCACGCTCAGCAGCATCTTGGACTTTATCTGCGGTATCTAGAGCCGCATGCTTGACGTTATCTGCGGCGTCTTGGAGAGACGACTTGGCATGCTCAGCCGTATCCTTAACTTTATCGGCGACATTTTCCGCTGCATCTTTGAGTTTTTCGCCTGCATCATCAGGTGTAGCTTTGGCTGTCATACTCCCTGCTACTGCACCTGCAACAGCACCAAGAATTGCTCCTGTTCTACCCGCAATTTTGCCACCGATTACAGCACCAACTGCCGCTCCTGCGGCTCCTGCTGCCAGGGTACTCCCCACCCCTTTCTCGTCTGGTGAAGTCTCGTCGGGTACAATCTCAGCTTCAACAGCTGGAGTCGGTTCAACATACTCGTTATATTGGTCGAGAAATTGCTCGTTATTATTCATGTTTTTTCTCCCTTCCACCAAAATGGATTAATACCCATTCAGTGCCGCTTGTCATATGTTGTTAATGTAGCGATCGCACGCTAAACCTGACCTTACGCTAGAGGTGTATATTCTCAGCTCTTCAATCAGTCGGTGGATATAAATCTCAGGTTTAGTACAGTTTTAAGATGCGACTCTTGCGCCCCTATGGATGTACTGCATCCTATCGAGAAAGGTCATATCACAACTCAATAACAAAACTTTCTCGCAAATGAAAGTCAGCCTCAGTTCCTTGATGAGTCAATGCCCAGTAACTGACTTCGCCGTCTCTATGTTGGATGACTGCCGTAATCGCAACATCAAGGGCTTGGTTAGGTGAGACAATTTTATCTAAATCGACATCTAGAGCGATCGCGAAATAATCTCCTTTATCCTCGACGCTAAATGGGAGTGTTGAAAAAGCTGTTTCCTCTTGCATCCCTCGACGGTATCCATCAAAGCGATACACGTTCCAATCTCCGGCAGGAGAAAGGTTGAATTCCCAATATTGTTCTGAGTTCTTGATACCCAGGAAGAACTCAAAGCAGGTTTCTTGCCACAGTTCGTTCTTTCGTGATGGTGTATTAGATGGTGCGGCGATGACGACTTCTTTTATGTCGCCGCTCAGTATGTAATCTAGGTGAAGTTGATTGCCACTGCGGAGAATATTGCCTGTAATTTGTAAGTCAGGTAGTGATTGAGCGGATGGAAAAGGTTGGAGAGAAAAGGTCATGTAATTCTTGATTTTTGATTTTTGATTAGTATCAGAGGACGTTTGAAAAGTTACTATTTTCAGCTCTTACACCGGTTGCAATAATCCGCCAGGGGCTTAAACCCCTGACTCATAGCTAAAGTCGTCTAAAGACGACTGAATAGGAGGTTTAGTCCACTGAAGTGGACTTGAGCTATTAGCCAAGAACTTAAGTTCTTGGCGGGTTATGAGGCAAACTTGAGGATTGTACAAGATATCAATTTATTTATTTCAAATCCTCGATAATTTTGTGAATCGTTGTTTCCTGAGATTCGATGCTTTCGGTCAGCTTAAACTGAACCAGCGCCCTCGCTAGGTTGTGTTCTGGGTGCTTGACCTTAAAATAGACGTTTCCGGCTAAATAATCCGCAAAGAATCTCAGTCCTAATTCAAAGGTAATTAAACGAATGCTGTCGTAGATGTAGGAGTACTCATTCTCTGTCAGAAACGCCTTGGCTACCGAGAGATAGCCTTGTAAGATTCCCTGACACAAGTGAGGTTCAAAATAAATGCTTTCCCACTCTTCGGTTTCTTCTCCTGCGGGATTGCAGCCCGATCGCAAACAGTCGCCAATGTCGTAATGTACCAGTCCTGGCTTAACGGTGTCGAGGTCTACGATGCTGACGGCTTTATGGGTACCCGTGTCGAACATAACATTATTAATTTTTGGATCGCCGTGCATCAGGCGTAGCGGTAGTTTGCCTTGGGATTTGGCATTTTCTAGGACATGCGCCCAAACTTTGCGATCGCTGACAAATTGCAAGCAATAATTGACTTCTGGGGTTTGGCGGGGAGTCGCTTTCGCGAGAACCTCTTCGTAGTGCTGAAGGTAAAGCGGTGTAATGTGGAACCCTTCTAAGGTGTCGGCAAGTTGCTCTGGGGGTAAGTCGCCGATTAGATTGTGGAACATTCCCAGTGCATAGCCCACTTCTTGCGCTTGTTCCGTATTCTGCATGGTGTTGAAGGACTCACAACCTTCGATAAAGCTCAGCGATCGCCAGAACGAGCCGTTAGTATCCGTATAATGGTCTTGACCATCCTGGGTTAATAGTACGCGGGGGACTTCCCAACGGCGATCGAGGGGAGTGTGTTGCAGGCGATTTTGCACATGCTCGGTGAACGTCCGCATGTTCTGCATGACGAGTTGGGGCTGACGAAAGACTTGCGTGTTGATGCGTTGCAGGACAAAGTGCTTTTGGGTTGGGGAATTTAGGGTTACGAGGAAGGTGTCGTTGATATTACCGCTTCCAAATGGTTGAATGTCTGTAACCTTTCTCTGTTGGGTGAAGCGATCGGCAATGGCAATAAGTTGGTCTTTACTTTGTGTTTGGAGATGTTCTGTCATGTTTGTGTGAGCGGCGCGACTTCCCTCGTCATTGCACGAAGGCATTAGGGGATATCGTAGCGAAAGTTTCACCTGACTATTGGTCAAATGCCAAAAACAGCTTAGTCGCTACAGAGCGATCGCGTTTTCATCCTTTGTCATCATCTCATGCACTTACGCAATATGTGCTGGCAATAGTCTACTCGCTACATCAGAGAAATTCGGATTGCAACTCAAGGATAAAGTAAGTAATCACATTACCTAGCATCAATTAACTAAATTTCTATCTGCTGCTCAACCTCTAATTCAACTTGAGCTTCAACAAATGGCGCATAAATCGGGATATTAGCTTCTACAGCCTCAAAACTGACAACCAGAGAGTAGGGGGCTGTAGCATCTGGATCGTTGTTCCAGCCTTCATGCCCAACTACTGCAATACAGAAAGCTTCGGT
>DATNPC010000197.1:0-4304 GCA_036703375.1 Allocoleopsis sp. | reverse complement strand
ATCGGTTCGAGAAGGTAGACGGATTCCCGTAGACACCGATATTGTGCGTGCAACTGGCAGGATGGAGCTGTCTTTACCAAGCGATCGCTTTTTGACAATTGTGCTGCGATCGGTTAATGGAATTGCTGTAGGCTGAATGCGATCTCACTCTTCTCTTACATACTGCATTTCGCCCCCCTAGCCCCCCAATTTTGGGGGGAACTAGAACTCAAAGTCCCCCAGAATTGGGGGATTTAGGGGGCAAGCTCACCTCAGACATAAACCAGAGGACTTGTGTGTACGCAGTAGTCTATTAAGGGAAGGCTGGGGAAATCTAACCTCACAATTTAATTGTGTAGAAATCCGCCGAGCCTTTCCCCCTACCTGACGCCAGATACTATCCGGTTCCCAAGTGCCATTTTCTTTTCTCCGGCAACGGGTGCGGAAAGTTAGCTTATGGCCTGCAAATTGCAGCAGGTTGTATTGCCAGGGAGTGGCTGTTACCAGTTCTTTGGTTGGTGCGCCGAAGGTTCCCGCACAAATTGGGTCGAGGTGGCGTCCATCTTTATTCATGTCGTAGCGGTAATTGCTGGTTTTGGCTTCGTGGACGTGTCCGTGCAGGAAGAGGCGGAATCCGGCAACGGCAAGGCGATCGAGGAATGCGGCGTCTGTGATGCGGTCTTCGCCTGTACTATGGATAGGATGATGCCATACGGCGATTTTTAGGCAATTCTGGTAGGTTTCTCGATCGCGGCTAATCAAGTCGAGGGCGTTACTGAGGGCGATGGGGTTGAGTCATAGTTTAATTGTAGAACTGGCAGCGCTCTTGAATGGCAGAAATTGTATTGAGTAATTTAGTCTCTTTATCTGTTGTGAGATGCCAGGACAAATCAGGCAGTAATTCAGGGCTAGCGATTTTCCCCAGAGCATAAGCCGCAATCATACAAATATCAGAGTCTTCATCCTTTAGGGCTTTAACTAACTCTTCGATAGCAGCATCTGAGCCAATTTTACCCAGAGCTTTAGCCGCACTCCAACGAACACCAGAGTCTTCATCGTTTAGGGCTTTAACTAACCCTGGAATCGCGGCATCTGAACCAATTTCACCCAGAGCCTTAGCCGCACTCACGCGAACATCAGAGTCTCGATCGTTGAGGGCTTTAACTAACTCCCCAATAGCGATATCTGAGCCAATTTTACCCAGAGCTTCAGCTACAGTCCAACGAACACCAGAGTCTTTATCATTGAAGATTTTAACTAACTCTTCAATAGCCACATCTGAGCCAATTTTGCCCAGAGCATAAGCCGCAATCCTAGGAACATCAGAGTCTTCATCCTTGAGGGCTTTCACTAACTCCTCGATAGCGACATCTGAGCCGATTTCACCCAGAGCATAAGCTGCATTCGTGCGAACATCAGAGTCTTCATCCTTGAGGGCTTTTACTAACCCTATGATAGCGGTATCAGAACCGATTTTCCCCAGAGCACCAGCCGAATTCATGCGAACACCAGAGTCTTCATCGTTGAGAGCTTTCACTAACTCTTCGATAGCGGCATCTGAGCCAATTTTACCCAGAACAATAGTCGCCATTCTACGAACGTAACAGTCTTTATGGTTGAGAGCTTTAACTAACTCTTCAATATCAGCATCTGAGCTGATTTCACCCAGAACATTAGCCGCAAACCAACAAACATCATAGACTTCATGGTTGAGGGCTTTAACTAACTCTGGAATGGCTTTCTCAGATCTGGTAATGTTCAAAAGCTCGATTTTGATTCACGGAGCAACTTTTAACTCAGCCACTAAATCTACAGTTTGCTCCTGAAACTCTTGTTTCACCGCCCCTGCCAACCTTGCCCCCAGCCTCAAATCCACCTCTAAGGCTAACTTCACCACTCGTACTGCCTGCGCCTCATCCTCCAGCAACTCCAGCATCAGGGCTAGGAGTTCTGTTGGCAAGTCACGCAACCACAACTCGCCCTTATCTGCTGTCGCTCGATTAATACCATTGGACGCTGGTTGAGAAGAGAATCAAATTCTCGCTATCCGCATCTCAACGATTTGCGCCAACTTGCCCTAATGGACTTTATCCTGGAACACTTCGAGGACATGCCTAAAGCCCTCCTCGATTTGCTGTGTCCTCCCAGGTAACTTACGGGTAAGGTGGGCATTGCCTAATTTTCCTCTGGGTAGCGTTTCGAGGTTCTTGCTGGCAATGCCCACCCTACAAATGGCTGCCCTTCTGCCTTCTGCCTCCTATCTTCTGCCTTAACCGAGACAAGCGGCTAAATCTTCATCCACTGTTGTAATGGGTTTCAGGTTGTACTTCTCGGACAACAGTTTGAACACATTGGGCGAGATAAAGGCAGGTAGAGTTGGCCCTAAGCGGATATCTTGGATTCCCAGATACAGCAGCGTGAGTAAGATAGACACCGCTTTCTGTTCGTACCACGAGAGAATCATCGACAAGGGCAACTGATTCACATCCACCTCAAAGGCATTCGCCAGCGCCAAGGCAATCTGAATTGCCGAGTAAGCATCGTTGCATTGACCTACATCCATCAATCGAGGAATCCCGCCGATGTCGCCCAGTTCTTTGTCGAAGAAGCGGAACTTACCGCAGGCCAGAGTTAGCACGACGCAATCTTGCGGCACTTTTTCCACGAATTCGCTGTAGTAATTGCGGACTGACTTGGCCCCATCGCAACCACCCACTAAGAAGAAGTGGCGAATGTCTCCCCGTTTGACCGCATCAATCACTTCCGGCGCAACGCTGAGGACGGCATTGCGAGCAAACCCTGTCATCACTTGACGCGCGTCCTCATCTTCCGTAAATCCTGGCAGTTCTAATGCTTGTTGGATAACGGGTGTGAAGTCATCGGTTTCCAGATGCTTGAGTCCGGGCCAACCCACAGGGCCAAGGGTGAACACTTTATCTCTGTAAGAATCATGAGGCGGCATCAGGCAATTCGTGGTCATCACAATCGGTCCAGGGAATTTGGGAAACTCCCGCGTTTGATGTTGCCATGCTGTGCCGTAGTGGCCGTAGAGATGCGGATATTTTTGCTTTAATCCAGGATAGGCATGGGCAGGTAGCATTTCACCATGGGTGTAGATGGAAATGCCAGTGCCTTCGGTTTGCTTAAGGAGTGCTTCGAGTTCCTTGAGGTCGTGTCCAGAGACTAGGATGGCTTTGCCTTTTTTGGCATTGAGGGGAACAGAGGTCGGAACGGGATGACCGTAAGTGCCAGTGTTGCCTGCATCGAGGAGTTCCATGACTCGCAGGTTAATTTCGCCTACCTTCAGCGCCATACTGACCCAGTCATCGAGACTGAGGTCTTGGCGACCCAGTGCTGCTAAGGCTTCGTGGCAGAAGTCATAAACTCGGTTATCTTCCTGCCCTAGTTCTTGGGCATGGTATGCGTAAGCGGCGATGCCTTTGAGTCCGTACAGGATGGTGAGTTTCAGCGAGAAGATATCGACGTTTTTAGCGGATTGGCTGATAAACTCAAATTCAATCTCTCTGCCTTGTTGAACTAACTCTTGTATCGTGTAGGCAGGTTGGAAGGAAGCGAGGTCAGTAAATTCTACAGGTGCGCCAGTTAGCCAGATTTTGGTTTTTAAGTCTTCCCGTAACGCGATCGCACGTTGAATATACTGAATAAAACACTCTGGGTCAAAGTTGACGTTCGTTAGTGTAGAAAAGAGCGTTTCGCAGGTGAAGACATCGGCTTCGCGGTTGCGGATACCCAACTGACCCGCTGCAAGGGCAACTTCCCCCAGTCCTCGCAGGCAATGGGTCAAAAGGTCTTGTAGCGCATCGACTTCTGGGCTTTTACCACAAGCGCCCCATTGCTCGCATCCTTGTCCTTTAGCGGTTTGTTCGCACTGGCTGCAAAACATAGCTCTCGTTTCCTTCTTGTCTCATCTATGACCACTCTATGTTTGGTCACAGGAAAGCGCCTTGACTTAAGTCAAGTTTTGACACGAAGTTCATAGTCTCCCGATAAAGCTTTGCTTGAGCTGCAAAAAAGCCTCCAATTACCCCGACAAAAGTGGGGCTAGAGGCTTGTGAGTAACAAGTATTCAAGACTAATCGAGCGACTTACTCTATAAGTTGGCTCCAATATCTGTTACTTAGAATACAAAACCACATTTCAGTTTTGTCGAAGCGGCAACATTCTTTGGCGACAACTCATTTCAATATATCTGACCAATAGTTTTTCGTTAACGCAAGACTGTTGAGTAGGTCGTGAATGACCGTATTGGTTGACTAGAGAACAACAAAAAAGAAAACACCCTAGGGTCGCAACTAGGGTGTCCT
>DATNPC010000196.1:0-10981 GCA_036703375.1 Allocoleopsis sp. | reverse complement strand
GGAGGGAGACAATGACTGAGAAGTATATTCCAGGGTATTCTTCTAATGCCACTAACTTCATGGCAAATCGCAGTGTTGATAGCCATGCTGCGTTTTTCAAACCTTATCTAAAGCCAGGAATGAAGTTACTCGACTGTGGTTGTGGCCCTGGAACGATTACGCTCGGTTTAGCTCAACTCGTTGCTCCGGGAAGGGTTACTGGTACGGATATTGGCTCATCTCAGATTGAAGTCGCTCGTGAAAATGCTTCAAATCAAGGTATCAGTAATATTGAGTTTATAGAAGCCAATATTTATCAGCTCCCGTTTGAAGATAACTCATTTGATGCCGCCTTCTCTCATGCCGTCTTGGAGCATCTGCAATTACCAGTTCATGCCTTACAAGAGCTATTGAGGGTGTTGAAACCCGGTGGTATTTTGGGTGTCCGAACTCCAGATTGGGGAGGTTTTCTGATTGCTCCATCGACTTCTGAATTGGAGCGAGCAATCGCCTACTACAAGCTGATTCAGCAGAAAAATGGCGGTAATCCCTATGTGGGGAGGCAGTTACGCGGCTTACTTCGAGAAGCTGGATTTGGCAATATCAAAGCCTCAGCGTCTTATGAATGCTACGAAAATCTCAGTTCAATTGGGGAATATTTGGCTTTAAGAATTGAGGACTCCGAAAGACTCGATCGCGCCGTAGAGCAGGGATGGGTGGAGAACTCGCAAGTTTTGAGTTCAATGAGTCGTGCGTTGAGAGAGTGGAGTCAACATCCAGATGGAATATTTGCCCAAGCGTGGTGCGAAGCAGTCGGACAAAAAAGTTAATTTACCGTTAGAAAAAGTTCAAATCCATCGTCGGGTTTCTCTGTAAAATTGCTTTTATCTGCTGAGTCCGTCTAGGCAGAAAAATATTTGCGATCGGGGAGTTAAATCAGTGCAGCCCAACTTAGAAGCCTTTTGGATGCCATTTACTGCCAATCGGCAGTTCAAATCTAACCCGCGCTTACTGGCAGCGGCAAAGGATATGCACTACTTCACTCCTGAGGGGCGTCCTATCCTGGATGGCACAGCAGGGTTGTGGTGTGTGAATGCGGGACATTGTCGCCCGAAAATTGTGGAAGCGATTCAAAAGCAAGTCGCTCACCTCGATTATGCCCCTCCGTTCCAAATGGGGCATCCGGGGGCGTTTGAACTGGCGGAACGTTTGGTCAAAATGATGCCAGGAGACCATTTCGACCACGTATTCTACGGGAATTCCGGTTCGGAAGCGGTGGAGTCAGCCCTAAAAATTGCGATCGCGTATCATCGAGTACGAGGAGAAGGGGCGCGTCAGCGTTTGATTGGGCGAGAACGAGGCTATCATGGCGTTGGCTTCGGTGGCATTTCAGTAGGTGGCATTGCACCGAATCGCAAATTCTTCGGCAGTTTGATTCCCGGTGTCGATCATCTGCCTCATACTCATAACTTAGAACAAAATGCCTTTACTCGCGGTCAACCGCAGTGGGGCGAACACTTAGCGGATGAACTGGAACGAATTGTTACCCTGCATGACGCTTCAACGATTGCAGCCGTAATAGTCGAACCAGTTGCTGGTTCGACTGGAGTGCTGATTCCGCCAGTTGGTTATTTGGAACGCCTGCGGGCTATTTGTGACAAGTACGGCATCCTCTTGATTTTTGATGAAGTGATTACCGGCTTTGGGCGTTTGGGTGCCAGTTTTGCCACCGAGTATTTTGGTGTGATACCGGATATGGTAACAGTAGCCAAAGGCATCACGAATGGGACGGTACCCATGGGGGCTGTGTTTGTCCGCAAAGGCATTTACGACACCTTTATGGACGCAGCGGCAGAAAACGCGATCGAATTCTTCCACGGTTACACTTATTCTGGTCATCCTCTCGCTTGTGCGGCTGCGATCGCAACTCTCGATCTGTACGAAGAGGAAGGGTTATTTGCCCATGCCAATCATATCGCTAGCTACTGGGAAGAGTGCGTTCATTCCCTCAAAGGTTTGCCCCATGTCATCGATCTGCGAAACTTAGGATTAGTAGCCGCGATCGAGTTGGCATCGATTCCTGGCAAACCGGGTGTAAGGGCGATGGACTGTCTCCAGCGCTGTTTTGAAAAAGGCTTACTCATTCGCACGACGGGAGACATTATTGCTCTGTCTCCACCATTGATTATTCAGAAAGAACACATCGAGCAACTGTTTGACATTCTGGCAGGAGTGTTGAAAGAATTGCCTTAAATTAAGGATTATGAATGATGAATGCTTAATTCATCATTCATAATCCTTAATTCTCGTTAAAAGTGCTACAGCCAGTGATTGGGATAAGTCCTCTCTTCTGCCAGATTATTGAAGACCACAGCGCAGAGTACCAGAATCAAAGAACCTTCCAGGACAGGGGTCAGCAAGAAACTCCAGGAAGCCTTTGTCATCATCACGACTAACGCAACCGCTCCCGAAGGGGGATGCACAGTTCCCGTGAACTGCATCATCCCAATTGCACTCGCCACTGCCATTCCCATCGCCCAAGGTGACGAACCAAAAAGATGCAGAATAATCAGACTGACTAATGCAGCAACGAGATTACCGCCAATCACATTACGGGGTTGAGCTAAAGGACTGTCAGGGACACCAAAGATTAATACGCTAGTGGCACCAAAGGGAGCCATCAATAGGGGAGTATGGGTTTTCGCGCTGAGGTAAGCCGTTGCAGCTATGGCTATGAAACTACCGAACCAACTCCAAAAGATATGTCTATGATGAGGTCGATTTATAGGACAGGTTAGAGGACATGAACTCCACCTTCCCCGTATCTTGAACCAGTAATTTTCCCATTTCAACTGAACCTTTTTGTAATGGAACCTGGGTAGATAGGTGTAGCTAGTCCATTTTTTGGGCAAATATCCTTTCATAAATCTCTACAACAACGACAAATAGAGAGTCGGCTTGGCTAAATTGAGGGTTTAAATTGAAAAACTAGGGGCAGCCTGAGAATGTCATCGATTCATGACATCTAGCTTTAACCATATCTATTTAGCTTTGTGAATAAAAGTTAAAGTAGATATAAATACCTAATAAAAGTAATAAAAAAAACTGATGTGTGAATGGGCAGAGAGCGATCGCATTCTCACTTAAGGCTGGGTTGGAGGAAATGCGATCGCCAAAATTAGCATCCTCCGTTGATTTGTTACAAAATATAAAGAGGTCGAGCTATGTGGCGAACCGACTGTACACAACGCACATTCATCTCCCATGACTTCTTCTTCCACCAGCCCAATCAACAGCAGCACTCAGACCCACACCTGGACTTGGCGAGGTTTCCCAATCGGCTATCAAGTTCGAGGTACCCAAGGGCCAGCCGTTGTCATGGTGCATGGTTTTGGGGCATCGTCAGGACACTGGCGCAAGAATTTGCCCGTGTTGGGGGAAAACTGCCGGTGTTATGCCATTGACTTGATTGGGTTTGGTGCTTCGGCTAAGCCGACTCCGGGGATTGAAGTGGAATACACGTTTGAAACTTGGGGACAGCAGGTTGCTGATTTTTGTCGAGAGGTGGTTGGCGAACCTGTTTTTTTGGTCGGTAACTCGATTGGCTGTATCGTCGCGATGCAAGCTGCCGTGGATCATCCGGATATCGCCTTAGGGATTGCAATGCTTAACTGTTCCCTGCGGCTACTACACGATCGCAAACGTATCGAACTACCCTGGTATCGTCGGATGGGTGCGCCGATCGTGCAATGGTTGTTAGGGATTAAGTGGATGGGCGAGCTATTTTTCGGTCAGCTTGCCAAGCCCAAGGTTGTGCGTAAAATCCTTCTCCAAGCTTACCGGAATCCTGATGTAGTGACGGATGAATTGGTCGATTTGCTTATGGCACCGGCGGCTGATGTTGGGGCAGTCGATGTGTTTGTCGCGTTCACCCGCTATTCCTCTGGTCCTTTACCGGAAGATCTGCTTCCTCTGTTGCCTTGTCCTGCGATATTTTTGTGGGGAACGGAAGACCCGTGGGAACCCGTTGACTTGGGACGAGAGTTGGCGAACTTCCCTCAAGTACAGAAGTTCATTCCTCTAGAAGGGTTAGGTCATTGTCCCCAAGATGAAGCACCAGAAGTGGTCAACCCAATTTTACTAGACTGGATTTTGCCGCGATCGCAAACGATGGCAGTTTTGAACTCAACGGAACCGAATGGACATCAACCCTAGTTTGGGTGCGGACTTGGCAATATGAGCGCGTCTTAGCCACAGGGCGTGTACGGTTTGGCGATCGGGACATTCGACGATCAGTTCTACACCTTGTACGAATAGCCGACATCGTTGCAGCATCTTGCGGTGAGGCAGCTTTTGATGCTGGAGAAAAAGTGCGATCGCTCTATGGCTAAATTCTGTATAGTCCATACTCAACTCTTATGGATTAAATTGCTTTTACATGGGAGAAATCAATTGGCTCGCTAGAGAAAAAATTCTGCGACTACAACCTTAATCGAGCGAGTAAAAATACTTAATTTTGACTTAGAGTTTTTGATACACTAGTCAACAGAGAACTCAAGCAGATACAAGCAGCAACTGATTATCTTTCAACTGCTTTATCGACCACTTGCCATCCGAGAGGAGAACTAGGGCAGAAGGCTTTAGGGCATCTTCTACCCTAATCTTCAAGCTATTTATATTTATAAAGCATAGCAATCCCTTTTAATGTCTTTGCGGTTACTGTTTGATTTCTTGATATTTTGAAATCTTCCTCGACAAAGAAGCTACAGACCTAAAACAATAGCCGTAAATAGTAAATTAGCCACCTAAGGATTGGTGGCTAAATGAGTTTATCTTCAGTTTTCCTTAGTTTAGAAACTCAACAATCCCTTTCCAGAAGTTTCAGAAGACTGTTGTTTTTGCAGCCAGTCTTTACCCAGTTGAATGGTGACATCAGAGGTGAGACTGCCAGTACTCTCAACCCGTACTTCCCCGAAACCCAGAGAGTCGCGGATCGCAGCAGCACTACTATCGTCTCCTTGTTGCGCGACGATGCGAGTAACTGGCAACGGTTCTCTCCAAGCATCGTCAACCCGAACGTTATTATAACCAGCCTTTTGGAGAGTGCGAACCATCGATTGAACCGCTTGTGTGTCGCCCGTACTGTCTTGAATCGCTACCCGCACGTAGGCTGAGTCAACCTTCTGAGCCTCATCGTAGCCTTGGTCAAAGTACTGGGCCATCATTTGCTGAATTCGGCGGTGGTCGGGCAACCAATAGCTTGTTTGATGTTGCCCAGTTCCATTAAAGTCACCCGGTACCATCAGCATTTTCACATTCGATCGCTTAGTCTGAACGCCGAAACTGACTAGGGCAACTAATTCTTCTACACTCAAGTTTGTATCAATATGAGATTGAACGATCGAGAGAATTTTCGGGACTCGCGCTAGAGTTGTGGGATTGAGTGCCTGTTCCACCAATGCTCTCATCAGCAGTTGCTGCCGCTGTATCCGACCGACATCGCCATACTTGTCGTAGCGAAACCGTAAAAACTGCAAGGCTTTATTGCCATCTAGGTGCTGCTTGCCTTCTTTGAGGTTGATGTAGAGATGCTGGGAGTCGTCTTTGTATTTCATATCTCTGGGGACGTATACCGTAACACCCCCTAAGGCATCTATCAGCTTTTCAACCCCCTGAACGTTGACTCGGATGTAACGGTCAATGCCAACGCCTTCGAGCAAATCACTGGTTGCCTTCGCCGTTAGTGCAGGTCCCCCGTAGTAGTTAGCCGCATTGATTTTGGTCAGACCATGACCCTCTACATACGCGCGCGTATCGCGAGGAATCGAAAGAACCGCTAATCTTTTCGCCTCTGGGTCAAATCGCAATAACAGCATCGTGTCCGTCAGACCATCAAACGAGTTGACCAGGGCTTGGTATCCTTGCTCTTTTGGCAAGTCTTCCTGTTCCTTGAGATCGGACGTGAGAACTTTGGTGCCTAAGACTAAGATATTCACAGGGCGAGTGAGTTCTGGCAAACGCATACTACCGCCAGAAATACTGCCTCCTTTGCGAAACACGGCTGCCTCATCTGGGGTGAGACGGCTTTGTAGGAAGGGTTTACTGGAGAGCGAAACGGCGAACATAGCACCCGCCGTTGCCGATAACATAGCTACACCAGTAAAGCCCAACCACAGCCAAAGCCAATGACCTTGCTTGATTTTGAACGGCTTTTTCCGATTCGGGTGAGTATTGTTAGACCCCGTAAGGAGTTTTTTATCAGTTTTTCGAGCTGGCACTTGGCTTCCTCACACACGCGCAATAGAGATCAGAAATAGAGACGAGAACGCACCGATGCACTAATGTTTCACCCTGAATGTGAAATGATGTGTTGAACCAGCACACTTCATTTCAGTTTTTCTCACAGCTTGCTGGACAGCCCGATAAATTTTGAGGCGAGTTTGAGCAAACTGTCAACTTTACAGCGATCGCATACCGCCCCGTGACAAAAGCGGTAAGTTAGAAATGCTGCAATCTTAAACTAGGATAAGTGCTTACGTACAGTTCCCTCAGCAACACGACTAATTCCTGGTAGACGTGGTAACTTCCGTTGCCACAGACGCACCATCAATCCAAGACAGACCAAAAAATATCCAGAGGTAAATAGACTATTCAGGAACATCAGACGGATTGCCCAGAACTCTGACGTTTGTGTCCCTGCTGATAAAAATAAGATATAACCGAGCAACCAACCGATAGCTAAGGTTACTGATAAGCGGCTTACAGATTGCTGCTCTCGATTTCCCTGACGACGGTACAGCGTCCAAAGTGCCGGGAAAAATCCCAGGACTGGTATTAGGTATATAAATAGCTGCAAGCGCTGTAGCTCAGGATTTTCTAAGGGGTCATGGTCTTTCATTTTGTTTAGGCTTCGCGGCTGGACGTTTTCAACCTGACCAGGCTTTCCGCTTGTAACTAGCCACTAAAACACCACAATGGTAGGTTAAGGTAGCCTCATCAACGGCTTACACTCGATTCGTTCTCCAGCGTACTGCGAGCGAGTGAGCAGCCATCCGATTTGCCTTCAGCAGAATCACCTGGAAGTACTGCCTGACCTAGATTCATGCAGCGGGTTGTACTGTCAATCATGACATATCAATCTCGAAGCGGAAGTTGCCTCGCCAAGAGCAACTTCCTCCTACAGGTGACGTTTGTGCGTCAGTCCTGAGTTAAATTAACCTCTCCTAGGAAAATAAGGCAGAAGGCAGAAGTCAGAAGGCTCTTATGAATAAGAATTTTCATGCGCGGTTGCGGCAACTTTGCCATGAGGAATTGATTCATTCAAGTAACTGCTGATAGAAACCTAAAAGCTGTTCGGCTAAGGCTTTATTGGTATAGCAGCTCATTGCTCGCTCATAACCAGCTTGAGCAAGATGACGCGCTAACTCAGGTTGCTCGATTAGCTGCCGCAAACAATCCTGTAACGCATTGACATTCCCTTCAGGAAATACCAAACCAGTCTTCTCAATCACATAAGGAATTTCGCCACAATCAGAACCAATTACTGGTACCTGAGATGCCATCGCCTCAATTAATACATGACCAAACTGTTCTTTCCAACCAGCAGCTGTTAAGGTTTTAAACTGATAGTTGGTTTCTGATGGCAGTACCAAAGTACTCATCAAATTGATATAGCGGGGTACCTCCTCATGGGGAACGCTCTCAATCCAAATTAACCGCTCTTGAATACCCCACTCTGCGGCTTTTTCCATCAACACAGCCTGTAAGGGACCGCGTCCCAAGAGTAGCCACTTCCAGGGCAGCTCTTTTAAACCAGCTAGCGCTTTCCCTAAGGTTAATAGCCCTTTTTCCTCAACAAACCGTCCGACAAATCCCACCACAAAGTCATTGGGTTGAATTCCTAATTGATGCTGCAATTCGGGTTGCGATCGCAAATGAAATCGTCTGTCATCTACACCTAATTGAGGCATGACCTTAATCAGTCCCTGGTAGCCGTGCTGCCGCAGTACTTCTGCACCGTCCTGATTACCTGCAATAACTCCGTGGGTATTTCGTAGGTTGTAAGCTTCTAGTAGAGAAACTGGAAACTTCAGCTCGTAGGGAAGATTCCACCAAGTAAAAAACAGATTTTTTGCCTTTAGACCCATTAACTTATTCAGCGTAATGAGCTGAGCGTATCCTAAAGCTTTAGCTCCTTGCTCTACCTGAATAATCTGCGGTCGAAATCGACGTAATAAGGGGACAATATCGGCTCCAAAAGTGAGCAATCCCTGATTATTCTCACTAAAGTTAGAAATTGGTACTACCCGGAACGACCCCTCCTGGCGCAGCTGGGTTTCGATCGTTTTGTTCTGAACGCCTCCCGGACGCCAGCGACGCGGCACAACTACAGTGACTTCAATATCTGGTTTCACATGAGCTAGCGTTCTCAGCTTCTCGCCGTTGAGGTCAACAATATAGGAGTGGCTGGCAACTAGGATTCTCATCTTAGAGGTGAGGAAACGAGGATGGAGACTGAGAAAAGCTATTTAAAAATTAACAAATAAATTGACGATTTTACTGTTTATTAAAAGCAGACCAATAGCTCAGAATGTTGAGTCTGCCAAATGTGCTCTTATCCTCCCCGCATCAGCATTGGCATGCCCGTATATAACGGCGAGCGATTCATTCGAGAAGCTCTAGATTCAATTTTGGCTCAAACCTTTAAGGATTTTGAGGTGATTATCTCAGATAATGCCTCAACGGATGGAACTCAGGATATTTGCGAGTCCTACGCTCAGCGCGACGAACGCGTCCATTACTACCGCCATGAGCAAAATCGCGGTGCTGCCTGGAATTTTAATTATGTCGTTCAAGCCGCTAGAGGGGAATACTTTAAATGGGCAGCTCATGACGATTTCTGTGCTCCGACCTTCCTAGAAGGCTGCCTCAAAGTTCTGGACAACAATCCTACAGCAGTTCTGTGCCAATCAAAGACGATCTTTACCAAAACAGATGGACAATTTTGGTGGGAAGGGCGCTCTCTAGCGCAACTCGACTCAGAGCAACCGTCCGAACGTTTTCAAGCTGCTCTCGCTGCGTTCTGGTGTTTGGAAGTTTTCGGACTCCTGCGCCACGATGCACTGAAAAAGACTTCGCTGATTGCGCCTTACTACGGTTCAGATAAGCTATTACTGGTCGAACTCAGCCTCATGGGACGCTTCAAAGAAATTCCTGAACCTCTGTTTTTTCGGCGCTGTCATGCCGAGCAATCGAGTCGGTTATCAGCACGGGAACGGGAAATTTGGATTGACCCGAAAGCCGCTTTACGATTTCAAGTTCCACAACATCGGGGTTCCCTGAGATATTTGTGGGCAATCGTTCGGACTCCGTTAAATTGGGAAGAGCGTACTCGCTGTTTCGCTATACTCATACGCTATGTTGCCTCTGCAAAGACATGGAGGAAATTTTTTATCAAGAACACACCCACGAAAGTTTAGCTTAACTCTACACGATTAAGAGCAATCAACACGTCGGATAAAAATCCCCCGCTTCTACTCTTCGGTATGTTTCAGGCGGGGTAACTGATAACTGTCTAACTGGTCAGGAGAAAACTGTAAATCCCCGCGCTGTTACCTTGGTCACTGCTCACTGCTCACTGTTAATTGTTTCGTCTGGGTTGTCACGATCGCATTTAGTGTAAATTTGTCCATCGTTCCAACTCGACTCGATTAGTGTACTGAGCGCGAGAAGAAAGCCTAAGCTATAGAACCCAGCCCGACTGACAATCTTAACAGGAGAGCCGCTTTTGTTACAGGGAGGATGCCCAAGCACATGGCAGTCGAACAGCTTAGCGTAGAGACGTACTTGCTGGACGGGAGTGAGGTTTTTTAGCCCCATCAGAAAATGGTTGTGGTAAAAGGTTAGCTGATACTGGAGCGATCGCGTACTAATATCATGACAGCCTCCCGTCTCCTCCCCCAAATGCACTAAATAGGCATCTGGGTCATACCAAATTTGATAACCAGTGCCGCGCAATCGCAGACAAAAATCCGACTCTTCCCGTACTGCACTCCCCCGAAACCGTTCATCAAAGTGCAATTCGTATTTCGTAAAGAGTTCGCGGCGGAAGGACATGTTGCAGCCTCTTGCCGAAATCACGCGCTGGGGCTTTACGGTATGTACTAAGTCAATGTAGTACCAAGCAATTCCAGGGTCCATCGCCTGCGGCGGCAAGTCTTCAATGGAATAGGAGGGGAGTGGGACAGAAGCTTCACCTAACTCACACAAGTTTGTTGAGGAATTCCCCGCATCCTCTTCCCACTCCCGTTTTTCCGCCAACTTCATGCGGTCAAATACCCGTCCTGCAACTGCTCCAACTTCTGGACGTTTCAGATAGTTGCGTGCATGGGCTTTCAAGCATCCGGCTGGCATTTGAACGTCATCGTCGATAAAGAGGATTATTTCCCCTGATGCTCTTCGGACTCCATAATTACGAGCTCCAGGTAAACTTGCCCAATTAACACGAAACCAGCTAATTTTGCGATCGCAAACCAACTGCTCTAGATAGGCTTGGATTTCAGGCTTGTGCGTCGGGGTTTGATCGACCACCAAAACTTCAAACGCTGGATACTCTTGCTTGAGTACATCTTCAAGCGTATCCCGCAGGGGTTCTTCTCGTGCGTAAGTAGGGATAATTACCGAAATAAAAGGCCAGTTCACGGTGGTTTGATGGTGTTAGGAGTAATTGACAAGCTCTAATTCACAATTGGTCACTGTTCAGCGTTACCTGTCAGGATGTTTCAGGAATTATCTTCTTTTTCGAGGATTTTAATGTCCGTTTCTTTTTAGATTCAGGTTCGTTTTCTAAAGCTAGTTTAAGCGCCTCCCGTTCTTGGCGATCAATTTCTGGCAGAGATAGAGTCACTCCAGCAAAAAACCAGTAGTAAACGGCTACCGGATCGACATCTAAAGGGTAATAGTAAGTGTTGTAACTGATAAACAAGACAAACACCCAAAAACT
>DATNPC010000195.1:0-4150 GCA_036703375.1 Allocoleopsis sp. | reverse complement strand
GGTGCGATCGCTTTTAACAATTCCTCATCCAAAGCACCAAATCGCACTTTTAGAAAATTTTCCACCATTTGCCGCCGTTCTTCTACCCTACCTTCTTGTAAAAGAGCTTCTCGCCAAGCTCCATACCCGAATCGAGCTAGCAGTTCCTCGCGGGAAAGGGTCAGTAACAAACGAGTCAGCTCCTCTGGGGGTAACTGTAACATCGGTGCGATCGCTTCTGACAATTCCTCATCCAAGGAACCAAATCGCACTTTCAAAAAGTTTTCCACCATCTGTCGCTGTCCTTCCAACCTGCCTTCTTGTCTACCTTCTTGTCTGCCCTGTTGTAAGGTTTCTTCCCGCCATTTCAAATAAGCTGGTGATAAGTTCATAAGCAATTCCCTATCCTCTTCACTTAAATTTTCGCTCACTGCCACGTTGACTCTCCAGTTACCTAAAAGCTCCAAAATGTTACCTCGCAACGGATGCCCCTCTGGAAGTGCCACCAATTCATTAACCGCCTGTTCCTGAGTTGCACCACGTCCAAGAACCCTCAGCCAAAGCGTATCTTCAGTTACGGGTAATTGGTTAATTGCTACCAGTGCTGTCCTCTGCAACTTCGGCAGAAAGTACACGCCTGTTCCCCAATTACCTGACTCATCTAGTTTTGCGCCAAATCCGTCAATCGACTTGGCAGAACACGAAGGCGACAAAATCCATAAACGCGGCAAGCTATCTTCCAAAACAGAATTTTGCTCCCGTCGAGCTTTGCGTAGGATTTCGCCATGAAGGGAATACAATTTCAACAGGCAGTTACGCACCTCCACAGGGGTAGGTGCATTGCGAAAAGGCTCAAATAGACAAGCCATAGATGCCATCTGACCCAGCAACCCTAGATTCTGAGGTTCCGTAGATGGTGACGGCGCTGGTACAAACCAAACATCCACTTGGCGAACTTCGCTAGCTACATCGCGACTGGTTTCCACCTGACCTAGAGGTGTTAACAACTCAGCTAGATACTGCTTAGCAAATTGGTCATGGGGCTGTCGCGTCATTCAATTTTAGATTTAGGATTTGGGATTGGGTTTTATTTTCATCACATTTGTGTCAATTTATCAATCACTAATCCCTACTTATCTCTTCAATTCTCCCGCCGCCACCAAGCTCGTACCAATTGAATTTCTTCGTAACTATATTGTTCTCCCAGATTTTCCCGTAAGGTTTTGAGCGAGTCAGCACCAATAGTTTGAATCGCGTGCAGTATCGGTTTTTGCCGTTCTGGAGAGACAAGGCGGTTTAAATCGACGGGCTGTTTCATCTCCAACAATTCACTCAGATGAGTAACAATTGTGCGAGCAGTAAAACCACGTTTTTGGGCAATTTCTTCAACGCTCAATCCTTGCTGGTAATGTTGCAGCGTCACCATGTGAGTATTGGCAGGAAGAGGAACTGGTGGTTTTTGTTCCTGACAAAAACCACGGATTTCTGAAACAAATTTGTCGCCGTACTGTGCGAGTTTATGAGTGCCGACACCGGAAATTTCAGCAAACGCCTCAATAGTTTGGGGCTGTTGCTCGGCCATGAGCTTGAGGCTGGAATCCGCGAAAATAACATAAGGGGGAACCGAATGAGCGTCAGCTAGCTGCTTGCGTAACTTTCGCAGGCGTTCAAACAAAAGTTCTATTTCAGCACTTCTGGGGTTAGTATCGGCTATTGCCTTGGCAACCGGTGTTTCGGTGATAGCAATGTGGACGGAACGTTGACTTCGTAGTATTTCCCAACTCAATTTATTCAGCTTCAGGATGCGATATCCATCAGTAGTCTCATCGACTAATCCTTGGTGTAAAAGCGATCGCCCCAGCATTTTCCAAGCTTCTATACTTTTATCCTTGCCAATCCCGTAGGTAGACAGCAGGTGATGCCCATATTGTTCGATCTTTTGCTTCCTCGAACCTCGCAGCACATCGATAATGTGCATCATCCCAAACCGTTCTTTACACCGTGCCACGCAAGACAGGAACTTTTGCGCCTCAATTGTCCAATCTTCTACAGGTTTAGGAGAACGACAGTTGTCGCAGTTGTCGCAATTGCCGGGAAACCGTTCGCCAAAGTAACTGAGTTGAATCGTGCGACGGCAGTCTGTCCCCTCGGCATAGTCGAGTACCTGACGCAACTGTTGACGGGCGACTCGTTGCTCTTTGGGATCGGGTTTTTGATCGATGAGATACTCAATCGTGCGAATATCGGCAGCACCAAATAATAGCGTACAATGTGCTGGTTCGCGATCGCGTCCCGCTCGTCCCGATTCCTGATAATAACTTTCCAAGTTGCGGGGTAAGTCGTAGTGGATGACGAAGCGCACGTCGGGTTTGTTGATACCCATGCCAAAGGCGATTGTGGCTACCATCACCTGCACGTCATCTCGGATGAAGCGCGTTTGATTGGTTGCTCTTGCTTCGTCACTCATCCCAGCATGGTACGGTAGGGCAGAAATGCCATCATTTTGTAACCGGAAGGCGATTTCATCGACTTTGCGACGCGATAGGCAGTAGATGATGCCCGAACCTTTATGGGAGCGAATTTTTTTTAATAATTGATTGTAGCTTTGGCGCTCTTTGGGCTGAACTTCGTAATAGAGGTTGGGACGGTTGAAGCTGGCGACATGAACGCCTGGTTCTCGTAGCGTCAGTTGTTCGAGGATATCTTGGCGAACGCGCTTGGTAGCGGTGGCAGTAAGGGCGAGAATGGGGATATCCGGGTAACGTTGGCGCAGTTGTTTCATCTGGCGATATTCTGGGCGGAAGTCGTGTCCCCACTCAGAAACGCAGTGCGCCTCATCAATGGCAAAGGCTGATATGCCAATTTGCGATCGCACCCGCTCCAAAAATGGCAGAAACTTCTCTCCCATCAATCGTTCCGGTGCTACGTAGAGCAACTTCACCTTACCGTTGAGGATAGCCGATTCGCGCGATCGCACGTCGTCCCAACTGAGACTGCTATTGAGAAACGTTGCCCCAATGCCATTATCTTGCAGCGCATCCACTTGGTCTTGCATCAGTGCAATCAACGGTGACACCACTACCGTTAAACCCGGTTTTAGCAGTGCTGGTAGTTGGAAACACAAGGATTTTCCGCCACCAGTGGGCATGATTATTAGTAAATCCCGATTTTGAAGCCCTTCTTCGACGATCTGCTTCTGCCCTGGGCGAAAGGTATCGTAACCAAAGAAGTGTTTGAGTGCTTCCTCCAGAGAGTGAAACTGTGGCATGGTGATTGGAGCGCTGACAATAGGAACTATTCTAGAACCGCATTTAACAGTGAGCAGTGAGCAGTGAGCAGTGAGCAGTGAGCAGTGAGCAGTGAGCAATGGCCAGTGAACAGTTGGTTGAAGTTCACTCTCGATGGAGAAGGGGAACTGGAGTTTGGCTTTCCCTCACCTTGCTCATTCCCCATTTTTAAATCGACCACCTAATAATAGTAGTTAGAGAGTTTATTAAGTTAAGTAACAATGCCAAAAGCAATCTGGAATGGTGCGGTTCTCGCCGAGAGTGACAAGTGTGTCGTCGTGGAAGGTAATCAATACTTCCCCCCTGACGCCCTTAATAAGCAGTATTTCAAGGAAAGCAACACTCACACCACCTGTCCGTGGAAAGGGGTTGCCAGCTACTACACCATTGAAGTTGATGGACAAGAAAACAAGGATGCAGCTTGGTATTATCCAACAACAAAAGACGCGGCGAAGAATATCGAAGGCTATATTGCCTTCTGGCGCGGTGTGAAAGTCGAAGTGTGAAGTTAGCGCTAATGCTATGCAGTTGTAGAGGCGTGGCATGCCGCGTCTCTACATTTATGGTGTCCGGGCAGCCGCCCTACAACGTATCGCCAGATAAGCAGGTGGGCGTAAATAAACCCCACACCGAGAAGTCGGGTTTCACAGAAGTTACCCGACTTCTCGAACCCTGCGAGTTGTAGGTTTAATTGTGCCTCTCTCTAATACGGGTTACTTCTTAGTATGTAATATCCGAATGGCGTCAAGTAGCTCTTGTCGATAATCCTTATCCGCTTTAGCTTCCGCTCTGGCGATCGCAGCTGCAATCGAGCGACTGGCATTTAATTCAGTAGTTAGCAGACTGTTGAGGATATCTAACTGAGCGTCAAGGATTTTTGGGCG
>DATNPC010000194.1:0-11196 GCA_036703375.1 Allocoleopsis sp. | reverse complement strand
CCTTAACTAAGCAATATTATCTAGAAACTGGGTGGTTTTGGCTACTTTTGACTACTGAGAAAACTTTTTGTTTAGGTGTCATTTTTTACACTGATTATTCCGCCCTACGGGTTTATCCTGACTGGTGCAAGATCTGAGCATGGGGACTCCAGTCTGTTGGGAGATTTTTTTCAGTTTTTCATGCAAGCGCTTAGGAACTGTGACTTTAATCACAGCAGTCTCTTCTTTCTCAGCCATTTCCAGCAGTCATCTTCTTTAGATGCCATCAGCTTATCCCCTTTCTGAGTTCTGATAAAGGGTAGCTATCATACTGGATAGAGCCGTTTGAGTCTGAATAATTGTTTAAATGACCTGAGTTATACCAATTTGCTGTAGTAAAATTCTTGCTAACTCGAAAAGTAAGACTATATAAAAGTTTAATTGTAACTATCTCTATCACTATCCTTAGCAAACCATATTCGACAACATAACAGTGGGATAGCATTACCAATAAGCGGGTTAAACTACTAAGTGCAGTTGAATAAATAATTAGATTGCACAACCCTTGAAGGAGGGAGTTTATGGGAATTACTAGGAAGAAAATAAAGCTTTATAGAGTATTCTTTAATTCGTGCTTAATAGTCTGCCTTTTTTCTTCACCAATTATTTCGGCAGCGCCTACGCAAACTTTATTTGTGCATATAGAAGGAAAAGGAGACACATTTAGGATTTTTGCTGAAACCACCAACCAATCTCAGTCTTATCAAATAAAAAGCTTACAGGGTATAGAAACTATTTATTCTACTCTTGAAAGCCGTCGGATTGATAGAATTAATTTTGAGACTTTGCTCAAAAATTTAGGAGAAAAACTTTTTGAGCCAATAAGACTTCTAATTGAATCTTCTTCTGAAATTCAGTTTATTATTTCTGAAGATTTGATAAAAATACCTTTTGATTTACTCTATTTTAATGATGAGCCTCTCTTCTTACAAAGACCTATCACCTATAGTTTCGCTAAGGTAGAAAATCAAAACTTTAAGTTTTCTCAAAGTTTATCAGCCCTGATTCTATCAGACAAAACAGCAGATCCAGATAACGGAACTTATGTTCTTAAAAAGATTTTACCATCTTCAGATTATTATGATGCTAGAGATTTAAATCTAAAAAAATTAGAGTCAGTGCCAAATAAAGACTTGATTCTGATAAGCGCCCACGGGATGATTACCTTTACCGATCAAGATTATATTGCACTTGAAGATGAACAGATCTATCCTTATCATCTTTCTCGCATGGTTCCTAAACTAATTTACATTGATTCCTGCCAGTTAGGAGTCAGTAATGCATTTATCCAAAGTTTCCGTAATGCGGGAACAACTTATTATATAGCTCCGATAACCAGCAATGAAGCAGGAAATTCCTCAACGAAGACGATTGAGTTATTCTTTAGGGCTTTTAGAGAAGGGTATAATCCATCGGTTGCTTTGTTTATTGCTAGAAAAAAACTTGATAAGTATTTTGAGAAAACTAATGATTTGGGATTGTTGCTCGGGAGAGTATTTCCGTTTCGTCTTTATCAGCTTCGCTAAGCCAGCTTGTGTTTCGAGGTAAGGAATAAAAGGCTTAACGATGTCGATTCTTCTGCTAGTTGCAACAACAATTTATCAAGCGATCGCGTGTTGGCTGGAAGATCGAAAACCACCTCCAGGCAAACTGTTTGATGTGGGTGGATATCGTTTACATCTCCTCGCTGTAGGAAAAGCCAAACCAACAATTGTTCTAGACCATAGCTTAGGCGGGATTGAGGGCTATTTCCTGATTGAAGAATTGGCAAAATTAGGGCGAGTCTGTATCTACGATCGCGCAGGCTACGGGTGGAGCGATCGCAGCGCACATCCACGAACCAGCGATCGAATTGTAACAGAGTTGGATACTCTACTCACTCAAGCAGGAATTGAACCCCCTTACATTTTGATTGGGGATTCCTTCGGCAGCTACAATGTGCGGCTGTATGCCCATCGGTTTCCTGAAAAAGTCATTGGCTTAGTACTCACGGACGGATTGCATGAGATGGGAATGCTCAAAATGTCTGTTCAGTTACAAGCTTTGAAATTATTTTTTATATCAGGCTTTGTGATGTCTATTCTCGGCTCGATACTTGGAATTATTCGCTTCCTGAAACTATGCCGAGTATTTGAGTTGCTCAAACCTGAATTAAGACAGTTCCCTCAGCACTCTCTGAATTCAGTAAAACGTTCCTTTTGCCGTCCCAAGCACTGGATTACAATGAGCCGAGAGATGTCAAATCTAGACACTAGTGCACGCCAAGTTACTTCAGCTAACCAGTTTGGTGATATGCCTATCGTTAGTATTAAAGCCAATTCTTTTTTCAAACCGTCCTTTTGGACTTTTTTTATTCCTCTGCGAGGCGCTAATCAGTTACGAGAGCGAATGCACGTAGAGTTACTTAAGCTGTCAACCAACTGTACTCAGCTCCAAGCCAGTAGGAGCGGTCATTTTGTCTGGGTAGACCAACCTGATGTAATCATCGATGCCGTAAAGATTGTCCTAGATAAAGTCAATCGTTCTCACCTGGACTACTCAACCTAGCCAACCAATGCTGCATTTTGCCCCCCTAGCCCCCCAAAATTGGGGGGAACCGGAACTTTAAAGTCCCGCAGAATTGGGGGACTTAGGGGGCAAGATTGCCTTATAAACAAACCATAGGACTGGTGTGTACACGTAGCCCAGTCTTGGGTGGTTGGGGGGCTTACACGTTGCTATTTGCGTAAATCCTCACCCTTGAACACACTCGCCAAGGAGGTGTAGCCAAAACTCGGCAAAAGAATTTTTTCCGGCCCCTTGACACTTGTGTAGTATAATTGTAGTATAAATATAGCAAGGCAAACGCATCAAACCCATTTACCTCGCGTTGCCTACCAGCTTGAAGCTTGAAGGAGGTGTCTGAAATGGTTCACGTTCGATTTGAAGGTCGTTCCTACGACATCCCGGAAACTCAGCTAGGTGTAACAACAGGGATGAACGACAATGCTATTAAGGAACGCCTCGCGCAGCATTTTGATATAAGACGCGATCGCTTCCAGTCTTACGTGGTCGATCGGCGTCCCAGTGGCGACCTGATTATCCGCCCAGAAGCCGTTTACGGTTGAAGCAAAATTTTCAACCCGCGCCCCAACGTGTGAAGCATACACACATTCCCGTTAAGGTCGGGGAGGTTGTGGGTTCGAGTCCCATCAGCGGCTCTCTTGCCGCTGTAGCTCAAGGGTAGAGCGCCAAGTGATACAGCTTTACTAACTTGCGCGGGTTTATAATCTTGCATCTACAGGCGATCGCGCCCTGACAAAAGAAGCCTACAAACTGGTAACGTCCGACTCAACCTCGGATAGTAGGTTCGACTCCTACCCTCTCCGCTCCTTGGAGAGGGGTAAAAAATAAAGCTTCTTGGACTTGCGCGATCGCCTTCTGAATATTAGCTACAAAAATTTTTGGTTGTTATCCAAAACTCATAGCAACTAACAACCAAGAACGAACAACTATTAATCATGTTCCGCGCCCCAACTTGTGAAGCTTACACACTACTCCGGCTGTAAACCGGGAGGTTGTGGGTTCGATTCCCACCAGTTCCACTCATTAAGGGACTGTAGCTCAAAGGTAGAGCGCCAAGTGAAATTGCTTTACTGACTTGCGCGGAACTCCCATTACTTCTAACTGTTGAAATTGTCACTCCGCGCCCTGACGGAAAAAGCTTACATACTAGCCAAATTGGTAAAGGCGCTTGACTTCCAATCAAGATTATGCGGGTTCAATTCCTGCGTATGAACCAACAGCTTTCTCAACTTGCGCGGAGTGATTAATCTCGATCGCTAATTAATTTTTCCTAACTTCTAGATATTTGCTGGAGGTGAAACCCATGTTTTTCATATCTTACTTAATCCTAAACAGCTTTACCACAACGGCTCTTAGAAATAGCAGAGCAAATACACCGTTAGAAACAAATTACAGGAATGAGCGAACACCGTTTGGGTGAAATTGCGATCGAGCGTCCTCGTGGAGGAATGAGGATAAGTCTAAGAAAGCTGACAGGCTACAAGAAAGCTCTCCAAAAAATCACTGATGAGGCAAGTGTAGATGGATTGCTATGCTCCTATCTAATTAAGCCGGGACAGATTGTTTCCAAGACTAAGTATTTCTCGGATAATTTAGGACCATTGCGGCGTTGGCTGCGTTCTAAAGTGGGACAACCCTGGAACTCCATCTATAACGAATTGTGCCAGAGTATTGAAACGAGAACAGTATCTGGGCAACATATCCTCTTCCATGTCTGGGGTTTTGTAGAACGAAATGTGGTGCTAATTGACGGGGTACCTTACCGTAAAGGCAATAAAAGATATGGACAGAGTCCGCTGGGTTATTGGCGAGATGAATTTTATATTCACCCTGATACAGGTATTCTTTGTCTAGCCAAAAAAGCACCCAAGAACCCTCCGCAGAAACGGGACGATCTAATAGTCATAGACTATTACCATCATTACCGTAAACTAAACGAGCTGTGGTATCTGATTACACTCCAAGACTTGCCACCGATGCAAGAGGTTACAGACGTTGTCCTAAAGGTTACTCTCAATCCTTGGACAGCTTGGAGTGAGTATGGTAGGAAAGTCTACGCTGTCAGCAAACGTCAGTGTAACAAGAAAGAAATTAAGTTCATCATGAAAAAACTGGCTACAAATTAAGCGCTTCGCTGACGCGCCCTAATTTAGAAAGCTTACATACTCGCTCAGTGGTTGAGCAATCGACTTTTAATCGATGTGCCGGGTTCAACTCCCGTACATGCAGCTTTCTTAACTTGCGCGTTAGCAAACACCAGCTCAAAAGACTTTGTTGAGTCAGCACCGAAAGTGGTGAAGGCAGCACTTGCGATCGCAGATGCCCAAGACATCAAGCAACAACTCGAATCAGTAGGAGCGACAGTTTCTCTGAAGTAGGTTATCATGGCAGTTGTCCGCGCCCTAACCGAAAAAGCTTACATACCCTTTTAAGGTAAAAGAACAGCTTTCTCGACTTGCGCGGCACCTTAATCTCTCGCTTGCAAGAGTGCGACAACTGCCTCCTTACCGTTCCAAGATTGAATGGAGGTAGTCATGAATACAGCAGAACGCGACTTGCGTTTAGAAATGCTCAACAGTCTGCTAACCACGCCACACCGCGAACTGGGAAAGGTTGCAGAACTGCACAAGACGATGGTGGAACTCGATCCACTCTTCTACGGACACTTGGCTGTATGGTATCAGCGCTATGGTGATGTCCGCGATCATAAGGAAGTTTTTGTGGGTAATCTGCTGACTAGCAGCTTGAACGAACATCGGGGTGCAGGGTTCGTGATGCTACAAGAGTTTCCGCCTTACCAAGTGGCGAGGATTGTAGACTTCATGAAGCAGCATCAGCAGAAGTTGCCACGTTCTGCACGTACTGCGGTACGGCGCTACTTGCAAGCACGGGAGAAGAATGCAGAGTTCTTCGATCGCGCAGCAGTACGGGGACGCAAGGCAATGAAGCACCTCTACGCAAGTTTGCACATTAAGCCGAATGCGCGTGCCAATGCGGTGTTGTTCAAGGATGCACCGCCTGAAGGTAGCCTTGCTTTTGCCCTCAAGCAACTGGCTAAGGCAGAGACGCCAGAGGCACAGGCAACGCTGATTGCAGAGTACAAGATTCCTTACACGATCGCGATCGGTGCGGTAAAGCAGCTAACCTCAGAACTACTGGTAGCGCTGGTGAATGCGATGTCGCCGCAGGAGGTAATTAACAACCTCAATTCTCTCAAGAAGCGGGGTGCAATGGACAACGCCGAAGTGAAGGTGCTGATTGAGGCGAAGCTGACAGAGGCGACAAAAAGCGATCGCGTTTCGGCCTACAAGGCGATGAAAGCGGCTGAAGTTGCCCAAGTCAATGAGGCAATGGTTGCTCAACTCGAAAAGGTTGTCGATGAGCAGGTTAAGCAGAAAGGTAAGATTACCAAGTCTACTGCACTGTTCGTGGACAAAAGCCCCAGTATGACGGAGGCGCTGGAAGTCGGTAAGCGAATTGCGGCTTTGATTTCCGGCATCACAGAGGCGGAACTGATTGTTTACGCTTTCGATACCTACTCGTATCCCGTGGTGGCAGAGGGTAGGGAGTTATCAGACTGGGAGAAAGCGTTCAAGCCTCTTCGCATTGATGGTGGCACCAGTATCGGTGTTGCACTGGAAACGATGCGGCTTCATCAAGAGGCAGTGGAGCAAATCATCATCGTTACTGACGAAGGTGAGAACACTCGTCCTTTCTTCAGCACAGTGTATCCGCTTTACTGTGAGGAGTTGAAGGTAGCACCAAATGTGGTGATTGTGAAAGTTGGTCATCACAGCAACTACTTAGAGCGGCAGTTGCAGCAAAATCAAGTGGCATTTGAGACGTTCACTTTTGCGGGTGACTACTACTCGCTACCCAACTTGGTGCCATTGCTGTCTCGTCCATCGCGTTTAGAGTTGTTGATGGAGATTCTGGAAACACCCTTACCAGTCCGAGAGGATAATTAAGTCGGTTCTATAGTAGTCGCTCATGAACGGCATACACCAGAACGCCTGAAAATTCTTCTGCCTTCTGCCTTCTGCCTTATTTTCAAGTCAGGGTGGCTGGTTCGTGTCCTCCTGGTATTAGACCAGTTTGAGGACAATAACAGAAAAGGAGAGGTAGCTCAACTGCCTCTCCTTTAGTCATTAGCTCAGAACGTTTTTGATCCTTAACAAAAGCCGATTAGAAGCGGCTGCGGGCATTGGTATTAGGCTTGTGAATGATAAAGCTCAGCACTTGGCACTGCTTCACATTATCAAAACCCACTACACGGATGTAACAGTCGCGATAGTCAGAACGGCAAGCATCCACTTCAGCCATCACTTCTTGAGTGTTGCGAGCTTTGAAAAGGGGCAACTTCCACAAAGTCCAGTAGTGATGCTCTGGTTCTGAATTATCGCTAAATTCTACAGCAGGGATATACCCTTGATCCAAAATGTATTGGACTTGCTTGACGATTTGGGAATCGGTCAGTGGGGGTAAGTAGGAAAGGGTTTCGTAACGACGCTCTTTCGGTAAAGTTTGCATGGGTTAGGTCTGTTTATTGAAGTATGGGTGTGCAACGGACGGCGATGAAAGTACGCCGAATCGGTTAGGCTAACTAGCCTTCTGAGTCAGTTGGCTGTTCGGAACTGGACGGGGGTTCAGAAACTGTGAGTTGCGTAATTCGCTCTAGATGCTGGCGTCGATGTTCCATATTCGCCTGCTGGATAGCAGCACGTACCATTTCTGGTAAGTAGTCTGCTACTTCTTCCGCCAAGTGCTGCCGCACGGTCATGATCCGAAACGCCAACTCTTGCTTTTCCTGGAGTAATGCCCGAATGAAAGCTTCTCCATCTTGGACACTGATTTGTGAAGAGAAACCATGCAGCCAAAGCGACTGAGGAGGGTCAGTTTCACTTAATTGCTCCAAGACAACTCGCAGTGCTTGATAGGTCATATAACTGCTTAACGTCTTAGCAGCGTCCTTGGCAACTCGTTTTAAATCCATCTTCTGACCCCAGCCTTTTGAAGTATGAAGTATTAAGTATGAAGTATGAACCGTCATACTTCACACTGTACCCTTCATGCTCGATCAGACGGTGTCCATCGCTTCAAACTCGAACTTGATTTCCTTCCACAGTTCGCAAGCTGCCGCCAACTCAGGACTCCACTTGCAAGCTTCACGGATGACATCGCCGCCTTCACGGAACAGGTTGCGGCCTTCGTTACGAGCTTGGATACAAGCTTCTAAAGCAACACGGTTAGCGGTAGCGCCAGGAGCATTACCCCATGGGTGACCCAATGTGCCACCACCGAACTGGAGGCAGGAATCATCACCAAAGATTTCCACCAACGCAGGCATGTGCCATACGTGAATACCACCAGAAGCTACGGGCATCACACCAGGCATGGAAGCCCAGTCTTGAGTGAAGTAAATACCCCGTGCGCGGTCTTGTTCAATATGGTCTTCGCGCATCAGGTCAACGAAGCCCATCGTGATGCCTTTTTCACCTTCGAGCTTACCAACAACGGTACCGGAGTGGAGGTGGTCACCACCGGACATCCGCAGACACTTGGCGAGTACGCGGAAGTGGATACCGTGGTTCTTCTGACGGTCGATTACCGCGTGCATAGCACGGTGAATGTGTAGCAGGACACCGTTACGGCGGCACCACTTAGCCAAGGAGGTGTTAGCTGTGAAACCACCCGTGAGGTAGTCGTGCATGATGATGGGGGTCTTAATTTCCTTAGCGAACTCAGCGCGCTCCATCATTTCTTCACTGGTGGGGGCGGTGACGTTCAGGTAGTGACCTTTGATTTCACCGGTTTCAGCCTGGGCTTTCTCAATGGCTTCTTGTACAAACAGGAAGCGATCGCGCCAACGCATGAAGGGCTGGGAGTTGATGTTTTCGTCGTCCTTGGTGAAGTCTAGACCACCGCGCAGACACTCATAAACTGCACGACCGTAGTTCTTCGCAGACAGACCCAGTTTGGGCTTAATCGTACAACCAAGTAAAGGACGACCGTACTTGTTCAGCTTGTCACGCTCAACGGTAATCCCGTGAGGTGGGCCTTGGAATGTCTTCAGGTAAGCAATTGGAATCCGAAGATCTTCCAATCGCAGTGCACGCAGGGCTTTGAAACCAAATACGTTACCCACCAAAGAGGTAAGCAAGTTGGTGACAGAGCCTTCTTCAAACAGATCCAAAGGATAGGCGATAAAGCAGATGTACTGGTTGTCTTCCCCAGGTACTGGCTCGATGTCATAACAACGACCTTTGTAGCGATCGAGGTCTGTCAACAAGTCCGTCCATACAGTTGTCCAAGTACCTGTGGACGATTCAGCAGCAACAGCAGCCCCTGCTTCTTCTGGAGGAACTCCAGGCTGCGGCGTTACACGGAAAGCCGCCAGAATATCTGTATCTTTTGGAGTATAGTCCGGAGTATAATAAGTTAATTTATAATCTTTTACCCCGGCGTCGTACCCAGCTTTCGACTGAGTCCTGGTTTGAGAGTAAGACATGTTTTCCTTCCTTAGGAACTACTGGAGTTTCAACAGGTTCTGTTGCTGTTTGCTTGGTTGTAGATTTTGCCTAGTTTTAGGCACTAAAATCCTTATCGAAGGCTTGTTTAGTAAGCCTCCTATGGGTGCAACACCACACCTCGATTTCCCACTTTTGGCTTAGGCCTGGGAGTACCAACCACTGTTATTTGACCACAAAACCGATCCCAAAAATACAATTTCGTCGCAAATCAAGTGGCACAGGTAATGCTTAAATCTTTTACTGTCTTGTAAATATACCAGGAATACAATAAGTTAAAATTCAAATCTTCTGTACCAATTTATAATTTTTTTTTATAGCTAGAACAATTGCAACGAATCGTTACAATTCGTTGCAAATCCGTCAATTGTTGTTTTCACAATTATGGTGTTAAGTAATCGGATTGGTCTTTTCATCAGCGCTACTGTACTGGGGTTGAACTTACCCGGATCGGGATGGTTGCCAAAAACGCTCCTACCACTTTCTACAGGTCAAGTTTTGGCGCAATCGTCTATCGACCAAGGCAGGCAGACGCCGGTTTATGTCGATGAGCCACCCCCACCGAGAGGCGAACCATTACCCCCCGAACGCCAACGACGAGAGGCTCAGCCCTTACCTACTGATTTTCGGGTAGCTGCGTTGCAACCTGACGCTACTGGTGACTTGTGGATTGGGTCGTGGACAGGATTAGGGAGAATCAACCCTAATACAGGACACCTGGAAGCTCGCATTAGTCTTCCCAACTACACGATTGGTGCTTTGGCGCAAGACCGAGTGGGACGAATCTGGGTAGGCACCTATGAAGGATTGCTACGTGTAGACCCTCGTAGCAACGAAGTCACCGCTCAGAATTTCTCATTGCCCTCGAACCGGGTATTGTCGTTGTTAATCGATCGCCGAGGATATCTTTGGGTAGGAAGCGATCGCGGTCTTTCCCTGATCAGCCCTGACCAGGGATTATTGATGACCACATTACAAAACCTCCCCGGTGTCAGCGCGAATGCCCTAGTCCTCGATAAAGCGGGTCAATTGTGGGTTGGAACTCTAGAAGGGTTGGTACGCGTGGATACTGCCAAAGCCTCTGTCATCGGTCGCATCACCGACTTACCGGGTACGACAGCACAAACTATGACTCTAGGCCCCGATGGTATGCTCTGGGTGGGTACTCCGAGCGGTTTAATGGTAGTTAACCCCGAAACAGGTCTCTTGATGCGCTCGGTCACTCCGTTAAGAGGACGCAACGTCACAGCCGTCAGCTTTGGTCGCGATCGCACCGTTTGGGTTGGTACGGATAGTGGTTTGTTGAGAATCAATTCCTATAGTGGAGCATTACTCGGACAAGTTCCCGACTTGCCTTCTGAGCGAATTCTTTCCCTCTCTCCAGACACCGGCAATAAATTGTGGGTAGGAACCTCGGAAGGTTTAGCTTGGGTCAGTCAGACGACAGGTACGGTAAGAGCTCATCTCGCCTTCGTTCGCGGTAATGCGGAATGATACAGCACGGTGCTGAAGATGGAAATCAGTAGCGTTATTGATGTATCGCTGCTCGATCGAGCGAGGAAATATTGATGAAGGTTCAGACGCTGATTTTTGGGCTATCCATAGCCAGTTTGACAGTTACAGGAATTCATCCGTCCTGGGCAACTCCCCATCGGGGCGGTGACTATACGGTTTCTACTCTGAACGCGGAGCGAGTATTAGTCAACGAGCCGACAGGTACCCCCCTCAATGTCCGAAACCGTTCTACCCCAGCGGACACAATCGCTCAAGCTAGTCCAGCACGGCGCATTCGATTTCGCCAAGGTGCTACCTCAGCCACGATAAAAGATGCGATCGTGAGAGGTGAACCTCCGAAGACTTATGTGATTGGTGCAGGCAAAGGGCAGAAAATGACAGTCAGGATTACTTCCCTGGAGAAGAATGCTGTTTTCAGACTCATCGCTCCGAATGGAACGATCGTCGTGAACGAAGCGAAAGGGGAGAAAGTCTTTAACAGCTTACCTTTGGCAGGAGACTACACGATTGAAGTTGGTACAGAGCGAGGAAATGCCAGTTACGAGTTGTA
>DATNPC010000193.1:0-6197 GCA_036703375.1 Allocoleopsis sp. | reverse complement strand
ACCTTTTTCTAACCCCCAAACTCCGATAGGATGAAAATATGGCAATCATTGATATCGAGGGAGCGCCTCACGTCTACGAATTGACGGCTCCCACTCATTCATCCTCTCCGGTTCTGGTTTTCATCCACGGTTGGCTTTTAAGCCGTAGCTACTGGCAACCCTTAATCGAGCGGTTGGCACCGAATTATCAATGTCTAATTTATGACCTGCGGGGATTCGGTGATTCTCAGCCTAAAAGGAACAAGGGTTCTAGGAACGGGTCGAACTTAAACGCTGAAGTTCCAGACGAGTTCGAGGCGACCAAGCGATCGCCTGCTAGCTACACTTTAGCGGCTTATGCCAAGGATTTGGGCATTCTCCTCGATAAGTTGGGGATAGAACAGGCGTGGCTGATTGGTCATTCTTTAGGGGGAAGTATTGCCCTATGGGGAGCCTTTTTGCTGCCAGACAGGGTTAAGGGGGTAGTTTGTCTCAACGCTGGGGGTGGCATTTACCTCAAAGAGGAGTTTGAGCGCTTTCGGGCTGTCGGTCAACAGTTAGTAGAACGTCGCCCGCGATGGCTGCTCTACGTTCCGTTGATTGAACTATTATTTATGCGAGCGCAGGTAGCTCGCCCAATTGCGCGTCGCTGGGCTCGCCAACGCATCATCGATTTCATCGTCGCTCATCCCGAAGCCGCACTCCAAGCTTTGCTCGATTCCACTACAGAAGCAGAGGTTCACCGCTTACCTCAGATAGTGTCAAAGCTTGTGCAGCCTGTATACTTTATTGCCGGTACCCAGGATACAGTCATGGAACCGAAGTACGTGCGCCATCTAGCTAGCTTTCACAATTTATTTGGAGAGTGCGGTGATAATGTGATTGAAATTCCGGGGTGCGGGCATATCGCCATGGTAGAGCAACCCGACGCGATCGCTAATGAAATTCATAAGATTCTTGCCGAGCGCGAGGGAACTGATACAAGCTGCTAAATACTTGAGAGTCAGCCGCTCAGATTCCCGACTGCTTAAAGACGTTGGGAATTTCGTCTTCAGTAAAGCACGACTTTAGCGCATTCAGCGTTTCGCAAGCTTTGAATAGAGAAGATTTGGTTACAGAAAGCGTAACCGCTGAGTTTTGAAGCTCTAATACAGACATATTAGCAACAGTTAAAATCGTTGAGCCAAAATCTTATCTAGAGAGCATAGAATCTCTAGCTTTGAGGCTAGCTGAACTGTAGTTTCGGTTAGTTGAGAGAAGGATTGCTCGATTTTTTGCTTGCTCTGCCTCGATCGCAAATCAAGATGGAGGCAATCCTTGTGCTTCTGGTATGTCATGCTGCAACAAGACCCTCGACACTATCAAATTCTGTTTCTTTCTCTCTTTCTAATTTTAGGAATCTGGACAAGAGATTGGACGCTACGACCCGATCTAATTTTAGTTGCGATCGCGACCTGCCTCCTGACGCAGTGGATAGCGATATCTAACGGATCGAAGCTGAAAGTCATAATTCTCAATCTGCTTATAAAAAAACAGGATTACCCAGAGAAGGACAAGACTAATTTATCCGATTCTCCTAACTGGTCTTCACTCAAAAGCGCAACTATTACAGCATTAAGTTTGAGTTTGCTGCTACGGGCTGACCATTGGACAACAATTGTGTTAGCAGGTTCGCTAGCCATTAGTAGTAAATTTTTGTTCCAAGTTAAAGGTAAGCATTTTTTTAATCCAGCCAATTTCGGAATTATTGCTGCTCTCCTCTTGACCAATGATGCTTGGGTTTCACCCGGACAGTGGGGCGATGATGGTTGGTATGCACTGGTATTTGCAGGTACGGGTGGTATTGTTTTAAACCGAGTTGGTCGTTGGGATACAACAGCAGCGTTTTTAGGTGCATACGCTCTGTTGGAAGCCATCCGAAATTTTTGGCTGGGCTGGACTTGGGATGTCTATTTTCATCGATTGATGAGTGGGTCTTTATTACTCTTTGCCTTGTTTATGATTACAGACCCTCGTTCAATTCCTAATAGGCGGAGTAGCCGGTTAATCTGGGCAACTTGTATTGCTGTCCTAACGTTTATTCTCCGCAATCACTTCTTTATTTCCACAGCCGTTTTCTGGGCTTTGTTCGCTCTTGCACCGTTGAGCATAGTTCTGGATTTTATCTGGTCAGGCACTCGTTTTACTTGGACTCAAGCCTCTTCAGACGCGAAAAATTTTGATATTGAGGCAAATGTGGAGGCGGTGCGTATCAGTTAAGTACGTTCTGAAAGCTCATTGACATACTCTAATCTTTTTCCTAAATCAGAGGAGTGTACCGTGAAACTGTTGCGTGGTTTGATAACAATTCTGCTAGCTTTCATTATTAGTATTAGCTTAGCTGAAAAAGCCTGGGCTTTTTGTGGTTTCTATGTGGCGAAAGCAGATACTAAACTTTACAACCAGGCGTCTCAAGTCGTGATTGCTCGGACTGGAGAGCGCACTATCCTGACGATGGTAAATGACTATCAAGGGGATGTGAAAGATTTTGCGATCGTTGTTCCCGTTCCTGTTGTACTGAAGCAAGAACAGGTGAATATTGGTGACCCGAAAATTATCGAACGCCTGGATGCATTTAGCGCACCGAGATTGGTGGAATATTTTGACCCAGACCCTTGTTCTCCTCCTATTATGTACGCACCTTCTGCGGCACCGGTATCACGCGCTGAGGGTGGGGCAAGGGCAAATCTGAATGCTGGTGCTTTGGGTGTCACTATCGAGGAGCGCTTTACGGTCGGAGAATATGACATTTTAATTCTGAGTGCCAAGGAATCGAGCGGTTTAGAAACTTGGCTCAGAGGTAATGGATACCAACTGCCACAAGGAGCTTCTGGGTTGCTACGACCTTACATTCGCCAGAATATGAAGTTCTTTGTTGCCAAAGTCAATTTGGAAAAGTTTGAAAAATCGGGTTACCAATTGTTGCGACCGCTGCAAATGGCTTTCGAGTCTCGCAAATTTATGTTACCGATTCGCTTGGGGATGATGAATGCCACGAGCGAACAGGATTTAATGGTTTATGTCCTGTCTCCAAAAGGTCAAGCGGAGATTACCAACTACCGTACCGTGAACGTTCCTTCAGACGCTGAAATTCCCTTATTCGTTAAGAACGAGTTTGGTGATTTCTACAAGGCGATGTTCCAAACTACCTACACTCGTGAAGGGAAAAAGATTGCCTTTCGCGAGTATGCATGGGATATGGGGAGTTGCGACCCTTGTTCCGCTGACCCTCTCAATCCTGAAGAACTCAAGAAAGCGGGTGTGTTTTGGCTTAATTCAAGTACACCGAACAATGTTTTTATCACGCGCCTCCATGTCCGCTACACTCGCGATAAGTTTCCAGAAGATTTGATGTTCCAAGAAACATCAAACCGCGAACAGTTTCAGGGTCGTTACATCTTGCGTCATCCGTTTACCGGAGAGATGAAGTGTGAAGCAGCACGGCAATACAAGCAAGCGTTGAACCAACGAGTTGAACAGGAAGCTCAAACGTTAGCGAAGTTGACGGGGTGGAATATTCAGGATATACGCAAGAAAACTCAAATGATTGAAGGTCAGTCCAGTCCTTGGTGGCGAGATATCTGGCCTTTAAAAGCGTTCACCTGGCTGTTACCAAAATGATACAGATTTTGAACTAAGCCGGAATTTTATCTAACTTGAGGAGCTACCCATGAAACCCTTCCGACTCTTAATTGCTTTACTGTTGACTCTTGTCATGAGTATGAGCGTTGCTCAAAAAGCTTGGGGGTTTTGTGGGTTTTATGTGGCGAAAGCGGATACGAAGCTTTACAACCAAGCTTCTCAAGTAGTCATTGCCCGCAATGGAGAGCGCACTGTCCTGACGATGGCGAATGACTATCAAGGGAATGTGAAAGATTTTGCGATCGTCGTTCCCGTTCCTGTGGTACTTCAGCAAGACCAAGTGAACGTAGGCGACCCTAAAATTATCCAACGGCTGGATGCGTTTAGTGCGCCGAGATTGGTGGAATATTTTGACCCCGATCCTTGTGAACCTCGTCCACCGCTCGATCGATCATCTGGAGGAACGAGAGGACCAGGGGGAGATTTTGCTCTATCCGAAAGAGACGAGAATGCTCTCGGTGTCAGAATAGAAGCCCGCTTTTCGGTGGGAGAATATGACATTCTGATTCTCAGTGCCAAGGAATCCAATGGTTTGGAAACTTGGCTGAGACAAAATCGTTATCAACTGCCACAAGGTGCTTCTGGGTTACTGCGACCCTACATTCGGCAGAACATGAAGTTCTTCGTTGCCAAAGTCAATCTGGAAAAGTTTGAAAAATCTGGCTATCAATTCCTACGACCTCTCCAGATGGCTTACGAGTCCCCCAAATTTATGTAGCCAAATCGCTTGGGGATGATTAATGCCACGAGCGAACAAGATTTAATTGTTTATGTATTATTGCCTCAAGGTCAAGCGGAAATTACGAACTACCGTACGGTGAATGTTCCCTCAGATTCAGAGATTCCAATCTTTGTGAAAAACGAGTTTGCGGATTTCTACAAAGCGATGTTCCAAACCGCCTACACTCGTGAAGGAAAAAAGGTTGCCTTTCGGGAGTATGCCTGGGATATGGGGAGTTGTGACCCTTGTTCTGCTGACCCCCTCAATCCGGAAGAACTTCGCCAAGCGGGTGTGTTTTGGCTCAATCCCAATATGCCGAGTACTGTCTTTATTACCCGTCTCCATGTTCGCTACAGCCGCGATAAGTTTCCCGAAGATTTGATGTTTCAAGAAACGTCAAACAGCCAACAATTTCAAGGGCGATATATCTTGCGCCATCCGTTTACTGGGGAGATGAAATGCTCAGCGGGACGGCAATATCAACAGACTTTGAATCAACGGTTTGAACAGGAAGCTGAGACGTTAGCAAAGTTGACGGGCTGGAAAATTCAGGATATTCGCAAGAAGATTGATTTTGTTCAGGGGGAGTCTACTCCTTGGTGGCGGAATCTTTGGCCTTGATAAAGACTGGGACTGAAAGAAAGAAGCGATCGCATTTCAGTAAAAAAGTGCGATCGCACCTCATCTGAAAAGCTGCAATCGCTCCCTTACTATAACCTCAGTCATTCTTCTTGACTGTTATTGTCTTTTTTGTCCTTGCCCTTCAACAGATAATAGATAGTACCTAGACCTGCTGCTATTGCCAGGAGAGGGTAGGGCTGCGCGAATCCTAGAATAATGACAAGAATTTCAAGGATAGTTTTGAACTCTTCCATGTTGTCCATTTGGATGTTTCTGAACTCGATAAATCCATCAAACCCTGAGACTGTGGCTGTTTAAGCCTGAGCATTCGGTTCTTTTGTCGAACTTGTGTCGGACTTCTACCTGGGGTCGGCTTGCTAGGATTTGAATGACTGTTTTCAGATAAGTAATGCCGCGATCGCTTAAAGTAGTCCCGGAATACATAGACAAAGTTAAATTGGCTCTTCAGCGAAATGGATTTCCACGTCAGCAAGATTTAGCCGAAGACTTGGAGCTGTCCAGAGACACTGTTAGCAAATTTGTCAATGGTAAACCTGTGGATTATCTGAATTTTCTAGAACTCTCTAAAAAATTAGCACTGGACTGGCAGGAGAAGCAGCTTTGAAGCGATTGTGCCAAGCATTATGGGTGAAATCAACGGAAGACAATCGATTATTTGAGTATCACTTCAAGCAAGTGATGCGTCAAGTGGCTGTTAGCAAAACTGATTCTACTTCTGAACAGCGTCAGCCTCCCGACTTGTCTAATGACTTATTACCCAAGCAATCTGAGACAGAAACAGATTCTGATTTATCCTCAAACATCACTTCCTCCACTACAAGTGTTTCTACTCCATCTCCTGAGTTTGTAATAGAAACCGATGACGAAGTACAAGTAGCTCAGGCAGTAAAAGCGTCAGAGATTGATGAAGAAATTACTAACCGAAACGTCCTGTTGACTTCCGATTATTTTCCCGTAACTCGACGGCAGATGAAACAGAGTTGGCGCTACCTACGCCGTCCAGTCCGAGAAGGAATACCAATAGAGTTAGACATTGAAGCAACAGTTAATCAAATTGGACAGCGAGGCGTTTTACTAGAACCTGTGCTGGTGCCGCGTCGGGTGAATCGGACTGAATTACTATTACTCATTGACCAGGATGGCTCAATGGTGCCGTTTCATGTACGGTCGCATC
>DATNPC010000192.1:0-2357 GCA_036703375.1 Allocoleopsis sp. | reverse complement strand
GAAGGAAAGAAAGTTTGCATAGTATTTTTCAGCTTTTTGAACTGAATAGTTATAGCAGTCGCCAAGGCGATTAGCACAAAGATAAATGATGAAACTTTTACCAGCAAATCTTTTTCCTTCTGCCTTTTGCCTTTTGCCTTTTGCTATATTTCCGCCGTGCTGCACAAGTTCATTCTCAGCCCCCTCAATCCTTAATCAGTTCATCTCTCTCTCCTCCTAACTGTCTCTGCGTTCTCTGCGCCTCTGCGGTTCGTTAAAAATCTTCACCCATTACATCACCAATTCAATAGCCTTATGAATTTACTTAAGCGCATACTTTATAGCCGATTTTGGGCACTGGCAATTAAAGAAATCAACCAAATCTTGCGAAGTAAGCAGACGCTGGTTCTCTTAATTGTTCCTCCCACCGTCCAACTCCTCCTTTATGGCTTTGCCCTCAATCCGGACGTTCATAACATCAAACTAGGAATCGTGGATTATGCCAATACTTACGAAAGTCGCGAACTAGTCGCCACCCTAACGGAAAATAACGTCTTCATTGCCCAGCAATATCTCCTCGACGACGAAAAACTAGGCGAACAAGTACGGGAAGGCAAAGTCACAGCGGGATTAGTCATTCCACCCGAATTTAAGCGCGATTTAGCCCAGGATAAAACGGCGGAAGTTCAGGTTTTAATTGATGCAGTAGACGCCAATACAGCAGGAATTGCTAATGGTTACATGACTCAAATAATCGGTCAATATAGCCGCAAACTTCAATCTAATCCTGCTCCCCCCTTGGTAAATACTCAAACGACCTTTCTTTACAATCCTGGTTTAACGAGTAGTTGGTTTTTCGTCCCCGGAGTGCTGGGATTAGTTTTAACGCTGATTGGTTCTCTGGTTTCTTCGATTACAGTGGTGCGAGAAAAGGATACGGGGACATTAGAGCAATTATTAATGACTCCGGCTGAAGCGTGGGAAATTTTGCTAGCTAAAATTGTCCCACTATTCATTTTGCTCAACGGCGATGTCTTCCTGGCATTGAGTTTAGGAAGATTGGTTTTTGGAGTACCTTTTCGAGGAAATTTTCCTCTATTTATGGGACTGTCAGCGCTATATCTATTTGTCGGCATTGGGATTGGTATGATGCTGGCAACGCTGTGTCGCACTCAGCAACAAGTTGTCCTCACTTCATTTTTTGTTAACTTACCATTGATTCAGCTTTCCGGCGCGATCGCACCCATTGAAAGTATGCCTACTGCCTTCAAGTACCTATCCCTACTCGATCCGTTGCGGCATTATGTTGCGATCGTGCGAGGCGTCCTGCTCAAGGGTGTAGGATTAGAAGTACTCTGGCCCAATGCGATCGCGCTTTTGCTCTTTGCTATCGTGATGCTATCCGTCAGTATCAATCGATTTCGCAGTCAACTCAGTTAATGCCTCATCCAGTTGCGCCTCAAGTGCTGCGATCGCCTAAAATTTACTTCTGAGTCTATTCTCTGTCTAAGTTAGTACAAAATCTAATGACCCAATCTCCCGATCGGCGTGCTAACACCCTCAAAGCTGCCTTTCAAGTTTGTAGTGTTGAGCCACTAGAACCTGCGGAAATGGAGCGATACTATGTTGACTTATCGGCAGTTCGCAAAACGTCAGCGATTGAGAGCGTTAGTACGATTTTAGACTTTCAAGAACCCGCCGATTTCAGCACAATTTTGTTTACCGGACATCGAGGTTGTGGCAAGAGTACGGAGTTAAAACGAATTCAAAAGCAATGGCAAGAAGAGTACCGCATCATTTATTTAGAAGTGAATGAAGAAACTGATATTAATGATGCTCGCTATACAGATTTATATTTAATCGTTATTAAACAAGTTGAATTTGAACTCCGGAAGTTAGGGTTAAACTTTGACGCTCAACTGCTCAAGAACTTTGAATCTTGGTTCAAAGACGTTACTAAAGAGAATGAAGAAACGGTTGAAAAATCGGTCAGTATTAAAGGAGAAGCAACACTTCAACCGGAGGCTCCATTTCTTGCGAAACTGATGGTCAAACTGCTGGCTCAAATCAAAGGGTCGGATACACAAAAAACAACTATTCGAGAAACCTTAGAAAAAGACTTATCTCGACTGAAGGCTGATATTAACCTGTTGTTGGGGGATGCCTACATTAAGCTCAGAAATAAATTTCCTCAATGTAAGGGATTGCTGATTATTTTTGACAATCTCGATCGCGTTCCTCCAGCGATTGCCGATCATTTGTTCTTTGACTACGCCAAGCAGTTACAAGAACTTAACTGTACGATTATTTATACTGTACCGATTTCGGTGCTGTGTTCGCCGAAAAATCCGTTGAATCAGTTTGATGGCAATCCCCAT
>DATNPC010000191.1:0-3685 GCA_036703375.1 Allocoleopsis sp. | reverse complement strand
CTTTCTTCTATTTCGGAAATAGCGATATTATTGAGAGTTAAACCGACTTTTTTCAAATCTTGCTGAATTAAGTTCAAGACTTCATCCGCAAATCCTAATTTATCGGAATCAATTTCAGCGATACTCTTGCGCTTAGCCGCTGCCCGAATCGCATCGTCAGCCCGTTTCTCTAAGGCTTCTTTAATATCTTCGGCAGATATTTTTCCCCCTCGCGATAGTCGGGCAGCAGCAGTTAAAACATCTTGCTCATCGGCATTAATACAGACATAAAAAGTGACCCGCATATTTGCCCGGAGGTAGTCTTGCGTGCGAACGGCAAGTTTTCCCGTGCGTTCGACATCAATGGAGATTTCTCTTAACGGAACGCGGGTGAGTTCGTGAAATCCTGGCAGCACGATACAGCCACCATTGAGAATCACTTTTTTCTCTTTAATAAAGACACCACCCGTTCTAACAAAAGCCTCGTTATTCGGCGTAATGACATAAACTCGCGTATACGCCCAAACACTCAATAGCAGTAAGACAACCAGAGCACCAATAACACCAGGAAAAAAGAGAATGCCTGGGCTGATTTGGGCAAGATACAACGGGGTTGTGGATAACTGGAGGGTTGAAGAGGTTGTAGGTTGTGACATAGGAATTATGAATTATAAATTATGAATGATGAATTAAGAGTGCAGGAGAACTAGTTTAAATTTTGGGTTTATAGCTAGACAAAGGTATTTCCGTTACCTCTCATACCTCTGTAGTCTCTGAGTCCTCTGTGGTTGATTACAACAACCAGTATTCTTTAGTCTGTAGGGTTGTGAGAATTCGTTAACCAATCTCGTTCATCAGAGCTATCTTTAGCAATGACTAGATAACTATCGGGCTTGCGATCGATTACGACGACTTGTGTTCCTCGACCAGGAATGACTTTTGCCCAGGTTGGTAAATTCGCATTAACGGTGACGAGATTGCGGGCTGCGTCCAAGACATCAACCTGACCAATTTTTCCTTGATTTTCAAGCGGAATTGAGGAAGAACTTACCGTACCGTAACAGCCAATTAAGCGATCGCTACTGGCATCTTCTCCAAAAGACGCAAAGACTTTCCCAATCGGTCGAGCAATGAAACTCCCGATTAATAAACTCAGAAACAGCGATAATCCAGTGATTCCACCGGAGAGAAAACCTCTGGGTAAGTCTCCCGTGATACCGGCAAACGCGACATTTAGCATCCAACCGATCAGTCCTAACAGGCTAAAATCGGTTGCCAAGAGTAAAATCAGGGGGGCTTTGCCGATACCCAACCATCCTAAGACTTCTCCGAAGCTAAATTCACCCCCAGCATCGGCATCAACATCGAGATCTAGATCCGCATCGGTATCAATATTGAGGTCGTCGTCTCCCCCACCGGACAGGATGACGACCAAAAATAGTAAAACTCCCATACCCAGGAAAATCCAGTAGGGCAGGTTGATAATATTGAATAGCATGGCTTAAGCGATCGCGTGTGGAGCGTGAAGCGGGCGAGTTGCTCGACGACTCTAGCCTAGCTGTTGAATTATCAGAATTAGAGAAAATAGATAGATTTTTTAATTTTGTCTCATAAGGAGGTTTCAGGCGTTGATTGTGGGATAAAAGTATTAACTTGACTTATCTGAGGCAATTCACGATTACTTGCGACAAGACGCATGATAGTGACCTGCCTCCATCCAAAGTTCAGAATTTCTGGATCTGAAATTTCAGTAAACTGGCGGAAGCGCGGATGTCAACCTTTATAAAAGAATTGTAATAATTTAATCAGCGATCGCGCTAAGAACTGGAACAGCGAGGAAAATGCCAACTCATCAAGCGAATCCTAAGATACCTCTCACCGACCAAGACCGAGACGCCTTAGACAATATCTTTGCCAAAGTGGCACTTGAGGATATTAAACAAATTGAGGATACTGTTGCACTCTACTCGGTTGCCCCACTCGAACCCTGGGAAGAGGCAGGTTGGGTGGTCAATAGCTCTCTGCCGAACTTGAACAAAGCAACAGCCTAAACTAGTGCGCGAAGGCTCCAAGGCAAGAGGCTGAAGGAAGATTACTCGTACAGTAGGCTTTTAACCCTCTTTAACTGGACAGTTATTTCCGCCGCGCTGCACTAGATTCAACAAATACACGGCTACAGCTGCAAAGATTTTAGGTTTCGGTGATACAAAATCCAATTCTATGGACTCCTATTTTTTGAGCTGATGTGCATCTAATTTGCATCCTCTGGACTAACTCTCTAGCCCATCCCACAAGCAATCTAATACTTTCTGGCTTACCAGTGAAATGTGCGACAGCTGATGGTCTTTATCTCCCCGTCTCCCCATCTCCCCATCCGAGCTTGCTCTTGATTAGGGGTAGCTAGACAGCAGATTAGGGTTAATCCCACCCTCGCTCCCCCAGAGAGTTGACCGATAATAAGTATTAGGGAAAGCTATAATATCTGAACTTTGATTCAATCTGAGACTTTAGAACTTCTGGAATGGTCGCGCTTGTGTCAGCACTTAGCGACATTTGCTGCCACAAAACTCGGAGCGATCGCGGCTCGCAATCTCTATACACCAACCACGCAGGCTGAAAGCCTACACCTATTGGCTCAGACCAAAGAAGTCTACCAGTTGGAAAGTCAATTAATGACCGGGCTTTCCTTCGAGGGAATTCAGGATATTGGGGACTCTTTAGAACGAGCAGAACTGCAAGGCATTTTGTCGGGTGAGGAACTTCAGGCGATCGCAACTACACTGGCTGGGGTTCGCCGGTTGCGTCGTGTCATAGACGATCGAGAAGACGTGCCGGTACTCACCGAACTCATTGAAGATGTTCGGACTTATCCGGAATTAGAGCAAGAAATCCACCACTGCATCGACGATCGAGGCGACGTAGCCGATCGCGCTAGCCCCAAGCTCGGTGAGATTCGCATCCAGCTCAAATCAGTCCGAGACAAGATTTACCAAGTCCTCAACGGAATTTTGCAGCGCCACGGGGGGGCCGTCCAGCAACAGGTGATTACCCAAAGAGGCGATCGCTTTGTGATTCCGGTCAAAGCGCCGCAGAAAGATGCGATTCCCGGTATCGTTCACGATACCTCTAGCACGGGTTCCACGCTGTATGTAGAACCCAACGCGATCGTTGGACTGGGCAATCAACTGCGAACTCTTCAGCGTCGAGAGCAAATCGAAGTCGAAGCTGTCCTTCGTGAATTAACACAAAAAGTTGCTGCCGTCAAGCCAGACTTAGAGCAATTGCTGGCAGTCGCAACTACCCTGGATTTAGCCACCGCTAAGGCAAGATATAGCCTATGGTTAGAAGCCAATCCACCCCGATTTATCGACCATAACGCCGGAGAGGTCGTTACCCTGCGCGAACTCCGACATCCTTTATTAGTGTGGCAGCAGCGACACGAACAAGGAAAATCCGTCGTTCCGATTAACGTCCAGATTCAGCCCAATATTCGAGTTGTCGCCATTACTGGGCCGAATACGGGTGGTAAAACAGTCACGTTGAAAACGCTGGGATTAGCGGCACTCATGGCAAAGGTGGGGCTATTTGTCCCGGCAAGAGAGCCGGTAGAATTACCGTGGTTTGAACAGGTACTGGCAGATATTGGTGACGAACAGTCTCTAGAGCAGAGTTTATCCACGTTCTCCGGTCACATTCGTCGGATTAG
>DATNPC010000190.1:0-5078 GCA_036703375.1 Allocoleopsis sp. | reverse complement strand
CACCTAGATATGCTCGACGTTAATTACCGCCTAACCTACCATCGCCTACGCGATTGTCGCGGCTTGTTAACGAATCAAATTCACAATGCTGTTGTTAATTTAGCTGGCGAACTGGAGTGGAAACCAATCCTTTACTTTGCTCAAGGTGCTGTTTACCTAGCTCCTCCCGAATCACCTGTTCCTGATTTGTCACAGGTTCAAACCATCATCTGGACAACCATCATTCAGGGCGATGAGGAAGATAATCAAAAAGGATTATCAATATACTTTGAAAGGGGTGATATTGGCTTTGTTCGGGATGGTAAGGGGCTGAAAGTTGCTCCTCAAACGCTAGAACTTTTCAGTCCTGCCGAGTTGATTCGACTGTTAGCAGATGTGGTGGAAGCCAAAGTTACTAATAGTAAAGACCCAGCAACTCGCAAACGATTGGAGAAGCTACCGTTGAACCAGGCAGATAAAGAGCGACTGATGTTGGCAGGGGACATTCGTGCCGATCGCATTGCCGAGTTTTTGATTTTAGCCCAAAAAGAATTCTTCGAGGGTTGCGAAGCTTATGCTCCTCAAGTTTTGAATTTCCTGGAATTACCAGATTTTGCTCCAGAACAAACAGCCGTTCAATCTGGTGGAGTCAATTACGGCTGGTATCACGCTGCTGCTTGCTACATGGCTGCTCATGCAAGCCTGAACCCAGAACAAGTCTCAGAGTTCTTAATCAAACTTGCCAATCAGATTGCCACCTGGGCAGAAGAAAAACAGCTCCTTCAAGCTCAACAAAGTCCAACACAAGAGGCATTTTTCGACTATCTCCAGCAATATCTAGAGTTTTCTAGCCCTTGCTTACAAACCCAAACGTTTGAGCAAGAGCTGGCAGCTTATACGAGGACTAAAGCGGCAAACCAACCTATCTGTTCTTTGAGTTCAGGGGAAGCTACGGCAGAAGATCAACTTGATTCTGTTGTCTTATTCAAACCTCAGCAATATAGCAACAAAAATCCACTAGGCGGACGACGTATCAAACGAGGTATCTCTAAAATTTGGTCACTAGAAATGCTGCTACGTCAGGCATACTGGTCGGCTCCATCCGGAAAACTTGAAGAGCAAAAACCTGTTTTTCTGTATATCTTTCCAGCTTATGTTTATTCTCCCCAAGTCGCTCGTGCTGTTAAATTACTAGTAAAGGAATGGCAGAAAACAAACCTCTGGGAAGTCCGTAAACAGTGGCTGGAAGCCAACATGACTCTGGAGGGACTACAGAATCTATTTTCGCGAGATGCTGTAGCCGGAGATCGAGAGAGCGATCGCTACTCGACTCGCGATTTGCCATTCATGGCAATGACTTACACGACTACGCGAGGCAAAACGACTGCTGATGCCTGGGTAGAACCAGCATTTCAATCATTAGTACTGCCACTTTTATTAGGTGTAAAAGTTGTTGTTACTCCTAGCCATGAACCACTCTACACCAGTGACAAAGAGTTTTCTGAAACCGTCAAGTTAGATGGAGCAGCTAGTTTTTGGAGTTTATTGGGGCTGGAACCATCGCTTAGAGTTCAGGATTTGCAACGAGCATTGATGCGTTTATTAGTTGCTTACAGTTTGCACTTGGATAACCGAGCCAAGAAACCCGATCCTCGCTGGCAAGCATTTAACGGCACAGTCAGAGATTTGGTGACGGATGTATTGAATGTATTTGCGATCGCTAACGAAGGTTTGCGGCGTGATAAGCGGGATTCACCAACGATTGAAGAAGTCAATCGTTACTGGGACTATGCAACTCAGTGGATAGTGACAACCAGTAACCAAGACGATGAAAACCTACATGGAGACAAATATCGCATGAAACTAATTAAGGATTTGACTCAACAATATCGGGCTTTTTATCAAGTTACTTACAAGAGACTGAGTAAAGCATCAAGCCACGAGATTCTATTGCCTCTCTCTACTGCTCTAGAAGTCATTCTAAAAAATCCAAATGATATCGATCCTGAAGACATAATTTTGCAAGGTTCAGGACAGTTGTTCGATGTTATCGAACGTAAACGTAGGCAAAAAGATCCAGATGTCTATCTTCCACTCACATCACAACCTGAAAAGGAATTAGAAGCAATCCAAATTTTTATGGCAACTTGTGTACAAAAGTTACTTGGTGATTTTCAGTCAAAAGAAGGATTTTGCAAAGGCGATCGCGCCCTTTTACAAGAAAGCCGAAACCGCATCAAATCTGGTGCTGAATTTGCCTATCGCTGGCTGGCACTCCAAGAAAAGCAAGCAGCAAATAGTAACCAACAGCCGGTCGAAAGTCAATCCTAATCAATAAACATTTGACCTCAAAGGAGATTCCAAATGAGTACTCTAGAAAACCTCAAATCTGAATTTCATGCTACTTTTCCTCGTCTAGCATCAGGAAAGTATGTTCACTTTTTAATGGTGCGTCACAGTCAATCTTTTCCTGTATTTCAAACGGATGGAATACTGAATACCGCCCGAACTCAAGCGGGGCTGGAACAGAACAAAGAATCAATCAGCCGCCTGGTAATGTTCAAACGCAAGCAGGTGACACCCGAACGTTTATCAGGTCGTGAATTACTGCGTTCTCTAGGGCTGACCAGTGCTGACCAGAACGAGGCTAACAAATTCTGCGAGTACAACGGTGAAAAGTCTTGCAAGAAATGCCCGGATTGCATTCTATATGGATTTGCGATCGGGGACAGTGGCTCTGAGCGCTCGAAAGTCTACTCGGATTCAGCTTTCTCTCTAACACCCTATGAAAGTTCTCATCGCAGTTTCACGTTCAACGCTCCCTTTGAAGGTGGCACGATGAGCGAGAAAGGTGAAATGCGAAGTGCCATCAATGAACTCGATCATGTTTTACCAGAGGTTGTATTTCCGACTGTCGAAACACTGCGCGACCCCACCTTTGAAGGATTCATCTATGTACTAGGAAATTTGCTTCGCACTCGCCGTTATGGAGCACAAGAGTCGCGCACAGGCACGATGACGAATCACATTATTGGAATTGCCCTTTGCAATGGCGAAATTTTCAGTAATCTGCAATTTACTCAAGCACTCTACGATGCACTGAAAGCGAAGGGAGATATCAATGCTCCAATTGGAGATATTCGGATGGAGGCAGCAACGGTGGCAGAAAATCTTTTGAATCGAGAGCCAGTTCGTAAGAGTCAGAAGCTTTTTGGTTCTCAACTCGAAGAATTGTTGGAAGACGTTGCTGGCACTTATCAGGATGAGGAGAAACTACAAGCAACTTTGACAGCACTCTACCAGCAAACCCAAACCTACGCTGAAACGTATGGGGCGATCGCAGGTAAAAAAGGCAAAGGTAAATAAGGATGAAAGGAGATTTGTAGAATGCTTTACCTATGCACTTTGACCCTGCACGATAATGTCTTCTTTGCCACGCGAGAGATGGGGACGTTATATGAAACAGAAAAGTATCTTCATAATTGGGCGCTAAGTTACGCCTTATTTGAAGGTCAGTACATCAATCGTCCCTATCGTTTGAAAGGAGAATATGCTCAGAAACCCAGCTATCTAGATAGCAATCACGAGCAAAGTTTGCATCCGCTGAATGAGGTCGGGCTATATGTGTTCCCAGCGCTGCCGTTGCAATGGTCTTATCAAGTTAATACGTTCAAAGCTGCTCAAGTGAATTATTACGGTAAGTCCAAGCAATTTGGAGATAAGGGAGCCGATCGCAACTATCCCATCAACTTTGGACGAGCGAAAGAGCTAGCTGTTGGCAGCACTTACAGAACATTTCTCGTTGCTCCAGAAACGATGAAATTTCCTAAGTGGACGTGGATTCGTTTGGGCAAATGGTCAGCAAAAGTCCGAGTTGAATTTGCTGCTATCCCTAAGCCTGCAATACAGCAAAAGTCTGGGGAATACATCTGCAATCATCCACTCAACCCTCTAGATTTGCCAGCGTCCACTCGTCTATTACTCTACAACCGGATTGTCATGCCACCTGTCAGCTTAGTCAGTCAGGCTCAATTGAGTGGCGAGTACTGGCAGATTTCAAAATCAGAAATATCCGAAACCGAGTTGGCTCAATTTCCTACTCTATCGACTCTGCCATCCCAAATGTGTTTACCCAGAGGAGGCTTTTATGGAGCCAGCAGTGTTGCCACAGCCTCGTAAGTCGTCAAGTCTTCATGCGATCGCGATCGAGTTAGCGGCTGCCGACCAAACAACGTTGCCCCCGACATTGGGACGTGCTATTCACGCTCAAGTAATGAACTGGTTGAGCTTGGGAGATTCCCAGTTGGCTAACGCGATTCACAACAGCCAAGACACACCATTTAGCGTTTCAAGATTAATCGGTTCGCGACGAAAAGCAGGCAACAAACCGGGAGATAAATTCTGCATCCGAATTGCTCTGCTCGATGGCGAACTCATTCATCCCTTGTTAAATGGACTGGAGAAGTGGGGAACTGAACCTATTTCGCTCTCGAAATGCCCATTTGTAATTCGAGAAATTCATGCAATGCCAGGAAGTCATCCAGAAGTCAGTTCTTCCGATTACTACTTGCTCTTCAAAACATCTAAAGTCAGCGATGACATCACCCTTGAGTTTCTCTCACCGACTAGTTTCAAACAGAAGCAGTATGTCCAACCGTTTCCCCTGCCCGAATTTGTATTCGGTAGTTTACTTCGTCGCTGGAATGCATTTGCCCCGGAAGCTGTTCAGTTGCCGTCTGTCATGTGGCAAGGTTTAGTCTCCAGTTATGAACTCAAAACCCATGCGCTCAAGATGGAAGGTGGGGCTGAGATCGGCAGTGTGGGCTGGGTACGATACCGCTTCCCCGATCGCGAACAAGCCAGAATAGCGACTACTTTGGCACACTTTGCTGCTTTCGCTGGAGTAGGGCGCAAAACGGGAATGGGCATGGGGCAAACTCGGTTAATTAGTTAAGACTTATGGACGACTACCTACCTCTTGCCTACCTCAACGCTTGGGAATACTGCCCACGCAGATTCTACCTAGAATACGTCCTAGGCGAAATGGAGGATAACGAACACATCATCCTCGGTCGCCATCTCCACCGCAACGTCGATCG